>JAMNZY010000089.1 GCA_023622055.1 Bacillota bacterium | reverse complement strand
TTCAAGGCTTCTTCTCCGTTGTAGGCTTTAAAAACACCGTAATTTTGGTTTTTTAGATACACCTCTATGGCGGCAGCAATTTCTTTTTCATCTTCCACCACAAGAACATTGTACAAAGCATCACCCCTTTTCCCTTTAAAACATCTATTAGTATGATAGCACAGAATTTTTAAGTTTTTATGATGAGAATTCTTACAAATTTATTAAGAAAAAAGAAAAGGCTTCCAAGAATTTTTTCTTGGAAGCCGTCTGGTCTGCTATTTTACACTTTTAAGCCTGCCTCATATCCTTCTTGAACTGCTTCTAGGGCTTTCCGGGCTTCTTTGGCATCGCCCACTACAATAACTTCTGGAGCTTTGTCTTTTAGTTTTTCTGCCAATTCGTTGACAGGTTCTACTCCAACGGCAATAACTACTTTATCAAAGCCATCTAGGGTAATCTTTTCTCCGTCCTTTTCTGCAATTACTCCCCTATCGGTAATTTCTACAACTTTAGAATTTACATGAACTTCCACATTGAATTCTTTCAAGTCTTTCAAGAGGAAGTGCCTTACATATGCCTCTTCGTCTAAAGCTATGTCGTGGAGCTGCTCCACAATGGTGACTGTTTTGCCGTGATGGGCCAGGTAGTTGGCCGTTTCAGAGCCAATGAGTCCTCCACCAACTATTATTACTTTGCTGCCTGTTTCAACTTTTTCTTCCAATACATCATGGGCAGTGGCTACAATTGGTTTATCTATTCCTGGAATATCGGGCATTATGGGCTTGCCGCCGGTGGCTATGATAATGACATCAGGTTTTTCTCTATCTACTATTTCTTCAGTGAGAGGCTGATTCAAATGAACCTTAACTCCCAGCTTGTTCATTTTATTCTTTTGCCAATTTAGGAATTGATTGATTTCTCCTTTTCCAGGAGGTATTGCACCCAGATAGTACTGGCCCCCTAGTTTGTGGGTTTTTTCGAAGAGATGCACATCGTGGCCTCTTTCTCTGGCAACTATGGCAGCCTCCATTCCGGCACAGCCCCCGCCGGCGATAAATACTTTTTTGACCTCATCGGCGGGTTTGATCTCATACTCTCTTTCTCTGCCAAGCCTGGGGTTCACAAGACAGCATACAGGTTGTTGGACAAATATTCTGCCTACACATCCTTGGACACAGCCAACACATGGAATGATTTCATCAAATTTTCCGGCAGCGGTCTTGCTGGGGAGCCATGGATCTGCCAAGGATGCCCTTCCCATGGCCACCAGGTCTGCTTTGCCAGCTGCCAGGGCTGCCTCTGCCACTAGAGGATCGTTGATTCTTCCTACGGTTATTACTGGGATGGAGACCACTTTCTTAACTTCTTCGGCAAAGTCCACTATCCAGCCATGGGGAACTGCACTGGGAGGTAATATGGTGTAGCCTGTTGCATAAACTCCTGCTGAAACGTGGATGGCATCAATGCCTGCTTCTTCCAAGATCATGGCTATGACCTTGGTATCTTCAATGTTTCTTCCGCCTCTGACAAATTCATCGCCGGAGATGCGGAATATGATGGGGAAGTTGGGTCCTGTTTTCCTGCGGATGTTGGCTATTATCTCTAAGGGGAACCGCAGCCTGTTTTGTAAACTTCCGCCGTACTCGGGCGCCGTGGACTTCTACGCCATCAAAACCTGCAAGTTTTGCACGGTATGCAGCATCGCCAAATTTTTCTACAAGATCTTTGATCTCATCTATTGTTAATTCTTCAGGCACTTCCTGCAATACAGGACATGGTATGGCAGAAGGTGCCTTGGGGGTAGTGCCAATAACTTGTCTACTGGTTTGTCTGCCAGCATGATAAATCTGAGCTACAACTTTGGAGCCGTATTTATGTATTCTCTTGGTAAATTCAGCAAACCCTGGAATTTGATCGTCGTTCCATAAACCGGGAATTCCTACAAAGCCTTTGCCTTCGGGAACCACTGCGAAGTTTTCGGTGATGATGAGGCCCCAGCCTCCCTTGGCCTTTTCCTCATGGTAACTGATAAATCTTTCTGTTGCAGTGCCATCTTCGTTGCAATAATTCATCACCATGGCAGGCACTACAAAGCGGTTTGGAACCTCCATGTTCCCGATACGGATCGACTTAAAAAGATGCTTTACCACCATAAAATACGCCTCCTTGTGAATTTTGGTACTTTTTATGATATTATATTTCGAAAAAAAGTTCAAGCTGTAATTGTCTAAATTTATAGTAAATTGGGCAGACAAGCTTTGAACCTTCTGTCTACAGTAAGACCTACTATTTCTTGATAAAAGTTCAAAGATTCCTCCATGTTTTTGACATTGATAGTGGCCCAACAAAATTTCATAATAAATTACCTCCCTCTATAATCTTTATTTATCTTTAAATATCTCACCTATTCTTAGATTTTCACATA
>JAMNZY010000033.1 GCA_023622055.1 Bacillota bacterium | reverse complement strand
TGGGTGCCTTTTACACTGTATAAGTCTCCGGGACAAAGGCTATCTATAGTATCCTCTAATTCTTCCATAACTTTAGTCAAATGTCTGCCAATTTCTCCAGAATGGGTGTTTTCATCCAGATCAATAGTTTTTAAAAAGGATATAAAGGCATCATTGTATTTTTTTTGCAGTTTCTTAAAAACATTGCTTGTAATAACTTCTCTGCCGCCTCTTCCATGTAGGGTCTTAGGCAACACAATGGGAACGCCTGGTATAAATTCTAAGTAATCCAGGAGTGTCAGAGCCGGACTTGCGGCTTCCGCCTCTTTTTGCCAGGCTTTTATAAAGTGGGATTTGTTTTTTACAAAGGCCATAAGGGTCTTTTTATAAGTATCCTCAATTTGAGGTGTTATGATATCTTCTACGTCAATGTCAGTTTCGCCAATGGCCTTTTTTGTCTTTTCGGTTTGTTTTATAAGAGTTGCTACAATGCCATTATATATTGCCAAAAATCCTTCTATTAAATCCTCTTGTAATATCTCTTTGTTAAAATTGTCAGCCAGTATAAATTTATAAGCTATATTTGCCCAAGTATCTGGACAATAATGGGAAGGGGTGTAGGCCTTTGTCATATTTTCAATATGCATTTGCATCTCATCGTCCAATACTTTTCGCAAAAGATTGTCATAATGACATATACCCTCTAAGAATAAGTCTAGATATTCCTTGTAATTGCAGCAAATGCTTAAAGGTTTATCTTCCTGCTTATTTGGAAAGACAACTGGAGCTTTTATGATTTCCGTGTCCTTAAGCCATAACTCCTCATCTCTCTTAACACATTCAAAGAGAGCTTTTAACATTTCTTTTGTTACAATATGCTTTTTCCCTGCAGATAAAGGAGACAGCTTTGCACCGAGGTTTACTTCACATACTTTCTTATTTAACTTTAGGGCTGTAGTGACTAGCCATGGATTGATGCCATGGCCCCCTAAAAATTCTCTGTTTTCATCAAACTGAGAACATAATTCTGCCACTAAATCCTGATCTATTGCAAAAACACCGCTCAATGGGTCACTGAACTTGGTTTCATAAAGGGCAGCAATTAGCGGTGCAACTAATATTTTTCCGATAACATCTTCAAAGGGGTGTCTGGAAAAACTTGCAATGGACATATGATAATCTTGGAAAATAGGATTTGCCATCCGGTCCACCCAGTCAGGTTTTATCCCATATTCTCCCTGACTTACCAGGTCTGCTTCTAAAAGGACCACATGAGATTTAAAAAAAAGGGCAAGTTCTAGAATAGCTCTAATGCTATAGCCACGGCCATTGACACCTTCTGGCATTAAAAAACCTACCACTTCATTGGCAAAATCCTGCTTTAAAAGCTTTAAAGCTTCATGACCTGCCGGATCACCTGCACACACTATTAGTTTCCGTTTAGCTTTTAGACTTTGTTTTGCAATTGATACTACTTTTTTTAAGGTATCCCCTTCGTTGTAAAAGGGGATACCTATTATTATGTCCACATCCTCAATTGTGCTAAGTTCTCCTTTTACCCGATCTAAGGTTTCACTAAAAAGTATCTCAATATGACCCAATAACGCCCCTCCTATACTGCTGGAATTAATAACTCTTGTTGTCCCTTTATTTTAATATCGTGTAAAATTTGGTGTGCCATTAAAAATGAAATTACCGCTTCTGCACCTTGATTTAGATTTACCCCATGGGGGACCAATGCATCGTGACAGCCTTGGGTCTTTTCGTTGTATAGTGGAAGTTCGTTGATATTTTTCCCCCAGTACCAGTCATATGCCAATTGGGCCATTTCTATATACTCTTTCTCACCAGTAACCACATATGCCTGTAAGCAGGCAAGGGCCACAGAGGCAGCGTCTACCGGCTGCTGATCATAGGGCGGTATCTGGCTTTTTTTAATCCACCATCCCTGATTGCCTACGATATTTAGATATCCTTTTTGAAAAAGGGAATCGGTAAGGAAGTTTAATGTGTTTTTAGCAACTGTGAGCACTTTCTCGTCTTTGTAGACAGCATAAAAACTAAACAGGGCATGAGGCAGCACTGCATTGCAGTATGTCAGTCGGTCTTCAAACCAATGCCACTTAGCACCTCTATTTAGTTCATATAGTTTTAACAGTTTGTAAGCCATTTGCTTACCTTTGGGTATCATATTTGTACTTTCAAGGGAATGAACCATTTTTACTATTCCCAACAGTACATATGCTATAGCCCTGGGAGAGTTTACATGTATAGCCTTAGGCATTACCCGCTTTAGCATCTTCTTGGCAGCCTTTTGAGTTTCAGTTATGTTACAACTTGCGGCAAAACTTGCTGCAAGTACGCCTCGGCCTATGCTGTCTTCTGAATTAATTACCGTGTAGTATCTGTCAAAGACTTTTAAGTTTTGCCATGTGCCATCGGGATTTTGCGCTTCCTGCAAAAAAGTAGTATATGTTTTAATGAGCCTTTCTCGCTCCAGTTCTTCCATGCCTATAGCCACAATCAGAGCCCGAGCATTGTCGTCTACTGTATAGCCACTTTCAATAGCGGGAGTTGATAAATGACTAAACTGGATTATCCCAGTGGAATCTGTCATGCGCTTGAAATGGCCATACACATTAGAACACCTCGCTTTGAACTTGTGGCTCCATTATATTGTTTATTATATTCACATATCTCTTCCCCACTTGAGGCCATGTCATAGTCTTGCCCAATTTACTGGCATTTTTCTCTAACTGCATTTTTAGTTGAGGATTTGAAAGAATCTTGTCTATCAGTGATGCCAATTCTTCAGGGTCAGCCTCTGAAGCTACAATGCCTCTGCCATCAGCCAACACTTCCAAAGCATAATCATATGGAGTAGATACAATGGCCCTGCCACATCCTATGGCAAAAGATAAAGTGCCACTTACTGCTTGATGACGATGAGGGTATGGAGTGAGATAAACATCAGCCATGTAAAGGACTTCTCCTAGCTCCTCAAGGCTCAGGTATTTATTGATAAATCTTATGTTATCATCCACTCCTAATTCCTGTATGAGCTCAACTAGGGATTCCCTGTAAGCCTCTCCCATCTTTTTCTTTAAGTTAGGATGAGTTTCTCCTGCAACTAGGTAAATAATATCAGGGTATTTGTCCTTTAAATAAGATATGGCCTTTATGCCCAGTTCAATCCCTTTGCCAGGCCCTAAAAAGCCAAAAGTAACTACTAAGGGGCGATTTTCAATGCCATAAGCCCTTTTGATAGTATCAGCTGGTTTTGCTTGAAACTCAGGCACTCCGTGATGGACCATAAAGAGCTTTTTCCTGGGGATATTATATACTTTATTCAGTAGCTCTGCGGAGCGGTGAGTCATGCATATAACGGCAGTGGATTTTTGACCAAGTTCTGATAGTATCCTGCGCTTGTGAATGTCCGGTTCAGGCAATACTGTATGAGTGTTTAATATAAAAGGTTTTTTTAGATTCTCTACAAAGTCAAGCACATATTCTCCATCGTCGCCGCCAAATATGCCATACTCGTGCTCCACAAAGACCAAGTCTATATCTGAATTATTGGCAAACTCAGCTGCAATAATGTAGTGGTCTTTGTTTTCTTCCTCAAGCTCAAACACTACTTCCTGAGGATAATCATATGCACCTTTTTTGTCGCTTATTGCAAAGATGGATACATGCTCCCCCCATAACATGAGATTTTCTCTTAAATCTCCGGAAAAGGAAGCTATACCGCATTCCCGGGGAAAATAGGTGGATAATATAGCAATGTTCATACGCCCACTCCTTACATATATTTATATTGATACATTTTTTTGCCCTACATGCATTTATATTATTGCTAATTTATCCCTATATTATCCATTCCCCTTTTGAACATAAAAAATGCCCTGTTTTTCCAGGGCAGAAATTTTATGCTGTTATCCTAGCAGCATTTAACTCTCTTATGAAATCACCTATATCAATGGCAAAAGTTCCACGACTCGGCCAATCAATTTTAATATCGGGTCTGTTTAGCGGGATTTCTAAACTCTTTTTGTCAGAATAAATTTTTAACATTAAGTCTTGCAGCATAATTCCAGGATCAAGCCAAATATTTGTCTCTATTACTAGTTTTATATCGTCTTCTGGATCAATGAACAAAAAATTAATTGGCACTGATGGTTCTGCTTCAAAAATTCTCCCCATTAAATAGCTTGCCTCATATTCGCTATTTCTTCCTATGGCAGCTAATCTCTTTCCAGGTAAAATTGTTCCGAAAAATTTGAACACATCTTCTGAACAACTCTCATCCATAAGTTTATAGTTGTTTAAAACCTTGAGCCTAATAAAATTGTGATCCATGATATAAAGGGCCCTCTGCATAAAAAGTTCAATACCCACCTGCATTTGAAAATCTACCTCCTAAAAATTTTACCAGTTCAATTCATAGTATTCATACACTTTGTCTGTTGTTACATTTATTTAAAGCTTTTAGTTGCAGGCAGGGTAAAGTCATTTTTTCAGTATATTAAGTAGAAGTTAATTAATATATTTATACTACCACTATATGTGTAAAGGGGTTGAGCTTTTGAACAGTCTTGATGATTTCAAACAAGAAGTTATTAAAATCAATAATCAAATTAATAAAGAAATGTACGGAAGAGGGTTGGATTGGCAGAAAATCGATATCATTGGCGATAAAATCATTATTGTAGCATTAAACCGTAGAATTTCCGTATTAAAACACGTAGATGAAAAAGATGCTTTTACTGCTAGATTGATGGATTTGGCATTGTTAAATGAGTTTAAGATCAAATTTAAAAAAGAATTTGAAGATAAGTTCCAGTTAAAAATTCGTACAGTTCTAAAAGACTATGACCCTGTTAACCAACTGGCAGGTATGATGGTAATAACTGTACAGCCCGTAGAAAACTTTTTAAATAACCTTGACAACCTATAAACAATCTTATATTTTAATACATGAGATTTCAAAACTCGAAAATACACAGTATTTGAGGCCATTCCAAATAAATACCTAGGAGTTTGATATTATTTTGTTCCTTTTAAGACTAATATGGTAGCATTATTTGTCTTTGTAGGTATTTATTGGTTGGCCTCATTTGTTTTTTCAAAAATTGGACAATCCTTTATATAAGGATAATAGTCTCCCTTTTGAATAAAATGCTGGCAAAAAATATTTTTAAAATTTATCAAAATAATGGGAGGATTTTTCACCTTGATATCGAAGTATAATATAAATTAGCTCATCATCGATGAGGAGTGGCGCACGTCATCGATGATGAGCTAATTTATATGGCTTCTAAAGTGCTTAATTTCACATGTCTTCCACTACTTAGGGATATTTTCACTGCCCTAAAAGTCTACAAAAAAGGAGGTCCCTTCAATGAAAGTAAAGGATTTAATCCAGGTGTTGGACAAGATTACAGGGGGGAGGGTGGTCAAAGATTTAAATGATATTTTCACCGGCAAAAACCCATTTGTGGTAATAAAATCCTCCAATATTCCCGGAAAATCTGTGATGGAAACTCCAGGCCTTGTCTACGGCGACCCAGAAGCTGAAATTAAAAAAATAGCCGTAACTATGACTTTAACTGAAGGCAGCATTGAACTTGCCGGTGCTACGGGAGTAGATGCTATTATAGCTCATCACCCCATAGCTGACGCTGCAAATTCCGGTGGGGTAACTTTAAGTTATTATTTAAATCTCTATAAAGTGGCAGTTTTTGAGCTTCACGAAGCATTCCATGGTCTGCATCCGGGCATTTCTTACATTCACGGTCACAAGCCCTTTAGAGTTGATATAAGGTACGGTGGCATCCCTGGAAATATCGTATATGTAGGAAAGGCTCTTGATGAGATCAAGACTCTAGGGGATATTTTAGAACGCTTAAATAAAATGATGGACATGGCCAAAGAGCATGAGGTAATGGGTGTAGAAAGGAAATACTTTAACTGCAGCGACATGAGAGATTCTGCAACGTCACTGCAGGGAGAAATCCTCTTAGGAACACCTGAAAGTCCAGTAAATACAATATTGCATATCTTCCCCCATACAGGATTTACACCAGAACATCTCGTAAAAGTAAAAGAAGAACATCCTGAAATTGATACAGTTCTGGCTACTATTAGCCGAGTAAAAAAAGATAGCGATTTAGTGAAAAAAGCCGAGGAAATGGGTCTTAACTTTATTTGCGGTAATTCCCATGCCTTGGAAATCTTTGAAAATGGACTGCCTTTGGCATACGCTTTAAGGCACTACCTGCCAGAAGATATTGAAATCGTCTTGTTTAGAGAAAGAATATGCTCTATCCCCTTAAAAGACTTCGGTTCTCCCAATATTAAGGAATACGCTAAACACATTTCTGAAAACTACTTGATAAATAAGAAATAATTTACATTGGAGTGATTTTTTTGTGGGACTTGATTATTAAAAACGGCCGTGTGCTTACCATGGAATCCGAAAAAGAAGTAAATAAAGCCATATTGATCAAAGATGGGCTCATTGCGGACATTGTTGAAAACAGTATTGCTGAAAAACTGGACGCCCGCAAAGTAATAGATGCTCAGGGACTTGTAGTCATGCCTGGCATTATTGATTGTCACACCCATTTGTGTGAATATGCCACCCAAGGAGTTCACAAAACCGTTGGCAAGTCTCAAAAAATGGCCGCTGTATCAAATTTTCTGGACTGTTTAAAAAGCGGTGTTACTACACTAGGTGAGCACATTTTAGGTCATCCCATTTTATCAACGTCTATCCAAGAATTAAAAGAAGTAGCTTGCGATACGGCTCTAACAGTAAAATTTGCCACTGGGACATGCTGTGTAGGTACAGAACCTTTGGCATATACATCTTCCCTTAGACCAGGAGAGAGTTTAACAGCTGACGATTTTGACGATGCACATTATGCCGGTCTTGCAGTAGAGAGTGAATTTCCTGGAGAAAATATCTTCATAACGGCTACAGTTGCTAACTTACCTCCTCATCTGGTACCCAACGGGGGAAAAGCCATTTTAGATAAGGAAGATGTTTCTAGAATTGTCAATATCTTTCATTCTCTTGGTAAAAAAATAGGGGCTCATATAGAAGGCGCCGAAAATGTTCAGTTGTTTTTAGATGCCAATGGCGATGTTATACACCACGGCCATGGAGCAACCTCTCAACAATACCATGAAATGGCCAGGAAAAATGTGTATCTAGTAGCTACACCTCATGGTGGTACAAGCAGTTCTCCAAATACTCCTGAAGAAATATATAAAGCACTTGAGGCAGGTGTTACTACAGCTATTACTACCGATGCATACCTGCCTGTGCATCCAGAAGCTGTGGGAATGGAGGGCATAAAAGTAGTTGGACCAGCTGATCTCTTTAAGATTTGCAAGCCAACTTTTGAGTATTTACGCGACCGAGGCGTATCAAAAGTTGACTGTTTGAAAATGATTACAATTAATGCTGCCAAAATTATGGAACTGGATGCTGAAATCGGCAGAATATCACCCCTGAAAAAGGCAGATATAATTCTTTGTAAAGGTATTCCAGTATTCGACTTCACAGACACTGATTCTGTGGTAATGGTAATCAAAGATGGTGTTGTTGAGATTGATAAATCTTAAATCTGACAAAGGAGGTGTTTCCGGGCTAAATTAAACTTTTATCACCTAATATAATCTTATTTAAAAATCTGTTCTCTTACTTTTAATTTTAAGGGAGGTTTTCTGAATGGCTGTTAAGGAAAACGAAGTAACTACCAAAAAGCGGGAAATATCCAACATAGAATATGTTGGTATGGGACTGATTATAGGTGCACTAATCCTTCTATTCGTCAAACCTGAAGTCATAGGCGGTAGTTTTGATGCAATGCTCAACAGTGCGGTCAGTCCTGTTGTCAATGTCTACCTTACTGGTACTCTGGGTACCGCTGTAATTCTAAGTGTTATGACCGGTCGTATACTAGAAAGACTTGGCTTCACCGATGCTTTAGTGCGTATCTTTACTCCCATTGCAAAAGTAATGAAAATCACTCCTCTTATCATCGTCCCGGCTATTTACAATATTTTAGGTGATATAAATGCTGCCGGAAGAATTACCGGTCCTGCTCTTAAAAAAGCTGGAGCTACAAAGGATGAACAGAAAATAGCCATTGCAACTATGTTCCAATCACAGCAATCATTCTCAACTTTTATGCTTGGCTTAGTTGCCTTTGCCAATGGCGGTATATGGGCTTTCCCAATAGTAGTAATTGGAGTGCTCCTTCCTGTTGTAATAGTTCCTTTCCTCCTCAGCAAAACTATATATAGAGATGTTAAGTATAAAGATATAAGTGAGATGCCTAAATTCACTCCAGATACCCCGATAATGCCGACAATATTTAACGGTGCTCGTGAAGGTGCCGAGCTAATGTTCTTATTGTTAATTCCTGCAGTTGTAGTTGTATATGCCATCATTGGATTCCTGAATTATTTGGGTATTTGGCCAGCAATTGAGTCAGCAATGAGCTCTTTCTTGACTGCTTTATCCATTGACCCGGAAACCGGTATGCAATCAATTCTGGTAGCACCAACCCTTGCCATGAACACACTTACCCAGACAATTGGCACAATGCCTACACGCTTTGCCATTGGTTCCTTTATCCTGGCTGCATCAGGTCTGCCACTGCAGATACCTTTTGCCCAAATTCCCGCTGTTTGGTCACAATCTTCAGACCTTTCCACCGGCGAGGCAATGCAGGCTGCTGTCATAGGCTTGGTAATACGTATACTGAGTGCATGTGCACTGGC
>JAMNZY010000084.1 GCA_023622055.1 Bacillota bacterium | reverse complement strand
TAGGCGTTGTTGGCATTACAGGAGATCCAGATGAAGTGAGGCCTTATGGGCAGCTGCTTAAAATATCTGTAGAAGCCATGTTAACACAGCTCTATTTGTCAGAACAACTTCGTATGGAGCAAAATGCCAATGAGCTTTATGTCCACGATATAATAAACGGGAACTTTGAAGACACAAACGTGTTTTTAACAAAAGGTGAAGTTCTGGGTTATGACTTGTCCCTCCCCAGGCTAGCTCTAAACATTAAAGTCAATAATTTGGTCATTAAAGAAAAGTCGAAAGGCCTTTATGACAATCAGGAATTAACTGCCCAAGAAAAGCGAGAAAAAATTCTCGACTGCATCAAAAAAGTATTTGACAATCCTCAGAACATGATCAGCCACAATGGCAGCAACTATTACATTGTATTTTTTGCTCCCCAAAAAATTCACGTTGAAACAGTAAAGCAGCAAATAAAGGAAATAGCGGACAAATTAAGTAAAAAACTGGAAAAATACTCAGTTAAATTTTGCATAGGCGTAGGTTCTTACTATCCCGGCCTTGCGGGCCTTCGCAAATCTTACAAGGAAGCAGTTAAAGCTATACAAATTGTCGAGAGAAAATCCCCAGGCCAATTGCCCCAGATAATTTTTGCACAAGATCTAAGTCTTGAAATGATGCTGGCGGCTGCTCCAGATGACATTGTCGGTATCTTTAAAAATCAAGTCCTTACAAAAGAGAGTGCCGAAGTTTTTCTAAATGATAAAAAATTGCTTAATACATTAAGGGCATTTTTTGCATCAAATTTAAATATTTCAAAGACAGCAGAGGAACTGAATGTAACCAGAAATACAGTAAGTGCACGACTTGATAAAATAAAGGAGCTTACCGGCCTTACGCCTACTGATTTTAACGATGCTGTGAAACTAAAAGTGCTTTTGACAGCCATTGATGTGAAATAAAGTTACTTTACAGATATATCAAGATGCTGATATATCTGCTTTTTTTATTTGTTTCTTTCCCGAAGTATTGCTCTTGATTTGACTATCACCGTTATGATAAAATTGTCTTAATTAATTTTAAAAAAAGTCGCGAAAATCAAAGGAACAGGAGGAAGTGTATTGATAAACGATATTGAACAAGTGCTAATAACCGAAGAAGAAATCAAAGAAAAAATAAAGGAGCTAGGGGAAAAAATAAGCAATGATTATAAAGATAGTGACAATTTGCTGCGGCGTGTTAAAAGGTGCCGTGGTGTTTATGGCAGACCTTATTCGACACATTGATATCCCTTTAAATATAGATTTTATGGCAGTGTCAAGTTATGGCTCATCTACTGAGTCTTCTGGAGTTGTTAGGATTTTAAAGGACTTAGATGAGACAGTGGAAGGGAAAGACATATTAATAGTTGAAGATATAATCGATTCTGGCCTTACTCTCAGCTACATGTGTGATATATTAAGATCCAGAAAGCCCAACAGCATTAAAATATGCACCCTTTTAGACAAACCCAGCCGTCGCAAAATTGATTTAAAGGTGGATTATACTGGCTTTGAAATTCCGGATTACTTTGTTGTAGGATATGGCCTTGATTATGCCGAGAAGTACAGAAATTTGCCGGATATTTGTGTTTTAAAACCTGAAGTATATCAAAACTAGCAGTAAAATTAATTCGGAAAAAAGGACGTGCAATAGTCTGATAAGTACTCGGTAGTATAATTGTAAAAAGGCTATTGTTGTGATAAAATATCGTGGGAGCATTTCATCCTGGAAGGAGGAGAATTTTTGAACAATTTTTTCCGTAGCATCAGTTTTTATCTATTGATAATTATCCTTGTCCTATCATTGGTGCAATGGTATTCCGGCCAGGAAGTAGCTCAGGTTCGGATAGGATATTCGGAATTAATTCAACTGATAGATAAAAATCAAGTCTCAAAAATAAAAATAGTGGAAAACAATATAAGTGGCACCTTAAAGGATGGGCGAAATTTTGTAAGCTATGTGCCGGATGTTACTTCTTTTATGGAGAAGATAGATCAACCGGCCAGCAAAGGCGAACTAGAAGTTGATTCAGAGCCAAAGCCCACAACTCCCTGGTGGACACAAATTCTTTCACCCCTTTTGCTGATGGTGTTTATCATAGGTGCCTGGTATTTTTTTATGCAGCAAGGTCAAGGCGGCGGAGGCCGTGTCATGTCTTTTGGCAAAAGCAGAGCCAAACTTCACACCGATGATAAGCGTAGGGTAACTTTCAAAGATGTAGCAGGTGTTGATGAAGCAAAAGAAGAACTAGAAGAGATAGTGGAGTTTTTAAAATACCCGAAGAAATTTATAGAAATAGGAGCACGTATTCCAAAAGGCGTGCTGCTTGTAGGACCTCCCGGCACTGGTAAAACCCTGTTGGCGAGAGCCGTAGCTGGAGAAGCGGGGGTTCCGTTTTTCAGCATAAGCGGTTCAGATTTTGTAGAAATGTTTGTAGGTGTGGGTGCTGCTAGAGTGAGAGATTTATTCGAGCAAGCTAAAAAAAATGCACCCTGTATTGTTTTTATTGATGAAATAGATGCCGTTGGCCGTCAGCGTGGTGCAGGCCTTGGCGGCGGCCATGACGAAAGAGAACAAACTCTAAACCAGCTCTTGGTAGAGATGGACGGTTTCGGAATAAATGAAGGAATTATCATCCTGGCTGCTACTAACCGACCTGACATATTAGATCCTGCTCTCCTTAGACCCGGCCGTTTTGATAGGCAAGTGGTTGTCGATATACCCGATGTAAAGGGAAGAGAGGAGATACTGAAAGTTCATGCCAGAAACAAACCCCTTGCCGAGGATGTTGATCTTTCAGTGCTGGCTCGGAGAACACCGGGCTTTACAGGTGCTGATTTAGAAAATCTTATAAACGAAGCTGCCCTGCTCTCTGCTCGCCGCAACAAGAAAAAGATAGATATGCCGGAATTGGAAGAAGCCATAACCCGTGTAATTGCCGGTCCAGAGAAAAAGAGCAGAGTTATGACAGAAAGGGAGCGCCGGCTGGTGGCATATCATGAAGCCGGTCACGCAGTAGTGGCTCACCTATTGCCTACTGTAGATCCAGTTCATGAAGTATCCATTATACCCCGTGGCAGAGCCGGCGGATATACCATGATTTTGCCTAAAGAAGATAGATTCTTCATGGGCAAAAGTGAACTGTTGGATCAAGTAACACACCTTTTAGGCGGCAGGGTATCAGAAGAGCTGGTGCTCAATGAAGTAAGCACAGGTGCCCAAAACGATTTAGAAAGAGCAACCCAGATAGCTCGAAAGATGGTCATGGAATTTGGTATGAGCGAAAACATTGGGCCCATGACATTAGGTCACAAACACGAAGAAGTTTTCCTGGGAAGAGATTTAGCTAGAGGCAGAAACTACAGTGAAGAAGTAGCAGCTTCCATTGACAGAGAAGTAAAACACATTATTGAACAATGTTATAATAAAGCCAAAACCCTCCTTTCGGAAAATATCAACAAACTTCACAAAGTAGCCCAGGCATTACTGGAACGGGAAAAACTAGATGGAGAGGAATTCCTGGAAGTCTTTGCAAATGCATAATCGAAACTTTTGAGGTTGCAATACACTGCAACCTCTTTTTATATTTTTTTATATTATGATATGTGAAGGTATGACGGAAAACGAGCCCGTTAAGCAAGACCGTCGTTGTTCTTGAGCTTGGGGCAAGCGGAGCAGGGGCAGCGTGCAGGAGGCACGCTGGCGGGCTCTCGGCAGGATGCCGAATTGCCCGCGAACCCCTGCGAAGTGCAGCCCCGAGCTTTAGAACAACAGGTCTTGGTTACAGGGATCGGTTCCGTCATACCTTCACATAAATAGCATTTACATTAAGTCAAGTATAAATTTAAACTCGTGGAGGCAGTCTAATTTAAGGGTGATTGCATTGACTATTACTAAAAGTTTATTGTTTCTACTGGTGGCTTTTTTAGCCGGTGTAGCCATGGCAGGTCAAGGGACTATGAACTCTGCTGTCAGCAAAGCCATAGGCCTCTCTGAGTCGACTTTTGTAGTACACCTTATAGCTACATTGACAATGGCGGTCATATTAATTTTAGGTTTTGGGAATGGAAATTGGTCTAATTACACAAACGTTCCCTGGTATTACTATACGGGAGGCCTTATTGGAGTAGGTATAACTTACGGTGTGGTAATTAGTATTGCCAAATTGGGGGCTGCTGCTGCCACCACTTCAATTATAGTTGGCCAAGTCCTCACTGCATGTCTTTTAGACCATTTTGGGATATTCGGCCTGGAAAAAACTCCCCTGACCTGGTTGAAACTATTAGGGGTGGGTTTTTTAGCTTTAGGGGCCAAATTGTTACTGGGAAAATAGAAAAAATCATTATCAATAGTACAGAGTGAAAAAAATTAAAAAAACATGATATAATAGAATCGGCAGTTTTTAGATTAGGAGGTGCAAGGTTGGCCTTTTTTAAAAGCGCTCTTGAGTTTCAAGCGGATTTTTTGCGCTGTCTAGGTGACAAAACTAGACTCAGGATAGTGAAAGCCTTGATGGAGCGAGAAAAAACAGTATCTCAATTGGTTCAAGAGCTGCAAAGTTCTCAGGCAAATATCTCAGGTCATTTAAAGACCCTGAAGAACAGTGGCATTTTAAAAAGTCGACAGCAAGGTAAATATGTATATTACAGCTTAAATGATGAAGATATCCAGGAGCTTTTAATATATTTAGAACGTAGAATACTGAGCTTAAGACGAAAAGCTTTTGAAGCCACGTAACTGTATTGATTTTGAAATATTCCCTTGATAAAATTAAAGAAAAAAACGTCCGGCATCCTCAAAGGAGCTGGAACGGAGGTGGAAAAGTGAAAACTGATTCAACCATTAGCAGATGGCATGTAAGGACACTGACTGTATCGGGACTTTTAGGGGCTTTGTCTATAATGCTAGGCATGACTCCCCTGGGCTTTATACCGGTTCCCACTGCAGCAGGTCATGCCACCATCATGCACATTCCTGCCATTCTTGGTGCCGTGCTGGAAGGACCAAAGGTAGGAGCCCTTACAGGGTTAATTTTTGGCCTTTACAGTTTCTTTAGGGCAACCAGCCCCTTGTTTGCAGACCCTATTATCGCAATAGCACCGAGAATTCTCATAGGTATTGTGGCCTATGGTGTTTACCGTCTAACCCGCAGCGAGGCATTGGCAGCAGCCTCAGGTACTTTTACCAATACAGCAGGTGTGATGGGCCTTGCAGTTTTGCGAGGATATTTGCCGAAAGAGGCTGCATGGGCAATTGCATTGACCCACGGCATACCAGAGATTATCGTAGCTGTTGCCATAACTGTCATAGCCTCTAAAGCTTTGCGGAAAGTAAGAAGGTGATCTTTTGATACTGGCAATTGATGTTGGAAATACAAATCTGGTTCTTGGTGTTTTTGATGATTCTAAGCTTGTAACATCCTTTAGGACGGCCACCCACCAGGAGTATACTGAAGATGAATATGGCCTTATTTTTGACAATCTGCTAAAGTCAAAAGGAATAAATACCAAAGGCTTTCAAGGGGGAATAATCTCCTCTGTTGTCCCGACATTGACTACTGTTTTAGAAAAAATGTGTGACAAATATTTTGGGTTTAAGCCCATTTTGGTAGGGCCCGGCATTAAAAGCGGTATCAATATTAAATACGATAATCCCAAGGAAGTGGGAGCAGACCGCATTGTAAATGCCGTTGCCGCCTATCACAAGTATGGGGGACCTGTCATAATCGTAGACTTTGGCACTGCAACTACTTTTGATGCTATTACAGCAGATTTTGACTATCTTGGCGGCGCCATTGCTCCTGGCATCCATATTTCTTCAGAAGCTCTTTTTAAAAGTGCAGCAAGACTTTATCGAGTAGAGATTGCCAAACCTGAACGAGTCATAGGAAAAAATACAGCAGAGAGTATGAAATCTGGTATTTATTACGGATATGTAGGCCTTGTAGAAAACATTGTTGATAAGATGAAACAAGAACTGGGTGGCGGTAAGGTTTTCACTGTAGCTACCGGTGGTCTTGCGCCCCTTATATGCAGCGCAACTAAAAACATTGATGCTGTAGATTTGATGCTGACTCTAGATGGTCTAAAACTTATTTACGATAAAAACAAGAACTAGAATTTAAGGGAAAACCTTGGTTTTCCCTTAAATTATATAGCATGGAGGTTACAGTTTTGCACAAAACCCGTAATGTACCACTTTATCTGGCTCCCATGGCAGGCATAACGGATTTGCCCTTTAGGAGCATTTGCAAACAATATGGTGCAGATGTATTAGTAACGGAGATGATAAGCACCCGCGGTCTTGTTTATAATGACCCTAAGACTTCCAAATTACTAGAGACAACTCCTGAAGAAAACCCCATTGGAGTTCAGCTCTTTGGCAATGACCCAGAGGATTTTGATGTGGCAATAAAGAAAATTGCCCACTTGCCCTTTGATTTTATAAATATAAACATGGGCTGTCCCACTCCAAAAATAGTTAAAAACGGCGACGGATGCGCCCTTATGAAGGAACCACACCTTGCATCTGAAATAATTAAAAGTGCTGTTAAAGCTTCAAAAAAGCCTGTTTCTATTAAGATCAGAAAAGGCTGGGATTCTGGTAGCATAAATGCCGTAGAGTTTTCCATGATGGCAGAGACAAGCGGTGCCACCATGATTATGATCCATGGCAGAACTAGAGAGATGTTTTACCAAGGCAAGGCCGACTGGGATATTATAAAAAAGGTAAAATCAGCCGTCAATATTCCCGTAATTGGAAACGGCGATGTCTTTACTCCTGAAGATGCAGCTAGTATGCTGGAAAGTACCAATTGTGACGGCATAATGATAGGAAGAGGGGCTTTAGGGAACCCTTGGATTTTCAGGGAAATTAAATATTATTTAGAAACAGGCAGCAAACTAAACCCGCCCTCCTTAGATGAAAGGTACAGGACAATGTTACTTCATTTAAATAAAGCCATATCTTATCATGGAGAGCGATTAGGAATTTTAGAAATGCGCAAACATTTAGCTTGGTATATAAAGGGACTGCCCCACTCAGCTCCAGTGAAAAATGCTCTCCATCAGTGCAAGGATGTTGGCAGTATAGAAAAAATACTCAGTGACTACTTTTCAAAGCTTGTTCAGCAAGGCTACTAAAGGAGGTTTGCCCTTGGACGTTTATGCAATACCCATTGTCAACGGAGTGCTTCCCCGGACAGATGGTGGTGTGCTCCAAGGTGTATTTTTTGAACCTTTTTTCGCCAATTCACTTGTAAAGGCTGGTGTAGGCGGGGATATCTTCTTGTTTCCTATATCTTCCGATGATCAAAAGCCTTATCCTGTAGGTGTATTGGCGAGAGTTGAGGACTTGTGGACAGAGAAAGTTCCTCACGTGGGCTCAAGTGCCCTTTTTGCACGGGTAATGGGCAGAGAAAGGTATAAAGCAAAAAGCTTTTATGTTTCCAATGAAGGGCTGTTGGCCTTGGACCTGGAAAAAATAGATGTACATGAACTTCGCTCTTTAGGGTATCCTGTAATCTGTGGAGCCGGATGGCATCCCACGGGAGGATACACCACCTTTAGTTCAGATCGAAGGGATGTGGAGATTACCATATACGGCTTTGACTTGGAAACCGGTAAAGATGTGGCCATTGTAGGCTACTTGGGCAAGGAAATAGAGCCGGAAAAAGCTCATACAGTAGAACATGCTATTATACGTTCACTGAAAAACTATGCCATATGCACTCCAAAGACCCTTAGAGAATGCATGGAAAGAGAAACGGAAGAGCTCAAGTGGTCTGTGGAAATAGGGATTGCCAATAAACTGCCAGAAGTATTTGGCGTAACTCGCAGTGGATTCTGCGGAAATCCTTTGACTCAAATGGCTTCCTTTTATCTATCAGAAGAATTAAAAAAGCAGCTGGAAAGCGGCGAAAATATCATAGATTCATTAGATACGGCGAGAAGCAAGACGGTTTCCAAACTCACCAGCCAGATGGGCATAAGTTCCCGGAAGGGAATAAGACATCTGCAAGGTTTAAAAAAGGGAATGTTTCACGATGATACACCAGAAGAGATGAAGGTACTCAAGAGGGTAATTCAAAAGTTTCCGGTAAATCCATGGAGTTAGTGACAAGGGCGGCCAAAGCCGCCCTTTATCGTCTCTCCATCATTAAGGCAACGTCCAATGCCTTTTTTGCGTCATATAATGTTACATCCGGCATGTATTTTTCATTTTTTATAGCCGCAGCCAAATCTTCAATTCCCTGACGAACACAGGCCTTATATACCTCCCAGCGGTCCTTAGTTAATTTATAAGTAAATTTTGTTATAGCCGTAGCCCTATACTTTTTGCCGCGACCCATAAAAGTTTTTTCTTGGCTCCAATTATTTAATAGTTCTGTTTCTAAGATTAAATCAACACTAGGCAAATAAGAGCGAGCTTTTATCAGTAAATCCTCCATCAAAAATTTTTCAATATCAGGAGTTACCATAGCATCTATTGTGAGTTTAATGGGTATCCAGCCCTCAGTTTTAGCATAAGCCTTTTCAAAAACAAAAGAAAAACTTGTTTTTTCAAAGGCCTCAGGCTTTGTAAAGCCATGGTAGTAACTTATAACTGCACCATTGTTGTGATAAGCTGTACCCAATACCCTGTCAATAATGCCTGAAGTTTCCCTAGGTATTTTTTCTCCATAAGCTTTTTTGGGTATTCCCATCAGCCAATTGGCTATATCAAAAAAGTGTACGCCATGTTCTATCCAAATGCCGCCACTTTTTTCGTAATCCCAAAACCAATGCTCAGGCGGCAAGCTGTCGTCATGAGCATAGTTTTCTAGAGCTGCCCTTTCTAAAAGACCAAAAATATTTAAATCATGAATTTCCTTCAATATAAAGTAAAGGGGATTTTTTCGCATTACAAAGTCAATACTGGTTTTTAAGTTATTTGACTCGGAAAGCTCAATGAGTTTTGTAATATGGTGAGGCGTAAGTGCTCCGGGCTTTTCAAAAAAGACATGTTTGCCAGATTTTAAGGCGAGTTGTCCAATATCGTAGTGATTAGACGGCAAAGTAGCTACAATGACTAAATCTATGTCTGAATCAGGCAAGAGCTTTTCTATATTGTCATAAGCTTTTTCTATACCTGTTTCTTCTTTAAATTTTTCAAGCCTCTCAAGATTTATATCACAACCTGCAATTAATCTAACCTTTCTACTTTCCTTTATGGCAGCTGATATAAGTTTTGCGAAACCACCAAGACCGACGATGGCTGCATTGCAGTTTTTCATAAAAACCTCCATCAATATTTTAATATTAATATGCCCCTGTTAAATTAAAAATATTTTTTGGTTTCATAGTCAAGTTTCTAAGAATCAAGAGAGTTAGTTTATTATATTAAAATCTCTTGATTTTTTTGTTTACCTAGGATAAAATTAGGTGAGCACAAAAATGTGCACATGGAGGTGTAGTATTGGACCTTATTAGAATAGGAGATAAACTTATCAGCTTTTCTCGCATAGAGACAACTATTAAAGAGATGCTGGATTTGCGGCAGCAAGGATATTCTCAGGCCGACGTTGCTAAAAAGTTTAACACTGACAGAAGTTTTTTGTCCCGACTGGAAGGCCTTGGAGAAATAAGAAAAGGAAAGACAATAGCCTTAGTAGGCTTTCCCATAAAAAATGTTGAGGATTTAAAAGAAGTAGCCATCCAGGAAGGTGTAGACTACACTTTGCTTATGACTGACCGGGAGCGCTGGAATTTTGTCTATGAGAAAAGTGGTATTGAGCTTTTAAACGAAGTTATGAACATTATTTACAAAGTAAGGCAGTATGATGTAGTGATAATTCTTGGTTCAGATAAAAGGCTAAGGCTTTTCAAAGCCCTTTTAGACAACGAAGTAGTTTCAAGTGGAGGTCCTAGGGGAACAATTTTTAATTGAGCGGATTGGCACTGATGGAGATATAAAAAAGGCCATAGAAATTATCAGAGAATATGACGGCAAAGTCAGCGCCTTTGGCATGGGCGGAATTGACCTTTATGTATCCGTAGGCAATAAGCGCTATACCATAAGAGATGCCGTGCCCATTGCCAAAGCTGCCAAAATCTCTCCAATTGTAGACGGCTCAGGCCTTAAGAATACTTTGGAGAGAAAGGTTGTAGATTACCTTGTAAAAGAAAAGATTCTAGACTTTAAAAACAAAAAGGTGCTCTTGGTATGCGGCATGGATCGCTTTGGCATGGCAGAAGCTCTAGAAAATACAGGGTGTGACTTGGTGTTGGGGGATTTGATTTTTGCTTTGGGCTTACCAATACCCCTTAAGTCTTTAAAAAGCTTATATATTATAGCCAGTATTATTGCACCTATTGCCTGCAGACTTCCTATCAGTCTTTTGTATCCCACTGGAGAAAAGCAGGAAAAGAAGTCTGAACCCAAGTTTGAACGTTTTTACCATGAGGCTGATGTAGTTGCCGGCGACTTTCACTTTATCAAGCAGCACCTGCCTAAAGATATTTCAGGGAAGATTATCTTGACAAATACGGTAACAGCTGCCGATGTGGATTTACTTTCAAAAAGAGGTGCCAAAATGTTAATCACCACTACTCCCAAACTTAACGGCAGGTCCTTTGGAACTAATGTAATGGAAGGAGTTTTGGTATCTCTTTCAGATAAACCTTATAAGTCACTGACACCTGATGATTACAGCCAGCTCCTTGATAAAATCGGTTTTTTACCGCGGATAGAAGTCTTAAATTAAAAAAATTGAGGTGTGAATATGGAAAAGTTTGCATTTATGATACATCCCATAGAACTTTCTGATATCTATCGCAAGCTAAAGTTCATGGAAAAATTACCTGAAGGCGCCGTTGAAGGAATCATTAGAAGATTTCCTCCCCTAAAAATTTCCCACATAACCGGTGTAAAAAGCCAACATAGCGAAGCTGAAGGTTATTTTGTGGCATGTCCTCTGACTACAAAGCAAATGATGCAGCTGCCGGAAGAATATGTAATTGATAAAATCATTAAAACCGGCAAACTGGCAGAAAAACTGGGAGCAAAGATATTAGGTTTGGGAGCATTTACTGCCGTTGTAGGTGATGCGGGTATTACCGTTGCTAAAAACTTAAATATTCCGGTGACAACAGGTAACAGTTACACAGTTGCCACCGCCATTGAAGGTGCCAAAAAGGCCTCAGAAATCATGGGAAAAAACATTAAAGATGCCCAAGTTTTGATAATAGGAGCTACTGGCTCTATCGGCAATGTCTGTGCTCAGATTCTTGCACGAGATTGTAAGTACATGACCCTTGCCGGTAGAAATACACAGGGACTTGAAAAAGTAGCAGATAAAATTTTAAAAGACACAGGCCTTTCAGTGATGATTACATCCAATGTAAAAAAGGCTGTGAGAAAGGCAGATGTCATTATCACAGTTACCAGCAGCTTAGATGCCATTATAGAAGCAGAAGATTTAAAGCCTGGTGCTGTGGTATGTGATGTGGCAAGACCCAGAGATGTGTCAAAAGAAGTTGCCCAAAAGCGCAATGATGTGCTAATTATAGAGGGAGGCGTAGTGGAAGTTCCCGGCGATGTGAATTTCAACTTTAACTTTGGCTTTCCTCCTAAAACCGCATATGCATGCATGGCAGAGACCATGATGCTGGCTTTGGAAGGTCGCTATGAAAGCTTTACCTTGGGTAGAGACCTTACTGTAGAACAAGTGGAAGAAATAAGCCGCATAGCCAATAAGCACGGCTTTAAACTGGCAGG
>JAMNZY010000073.1 GCA_023622055.1 Bacillota bacterium | reverse complement strand
TATGCCTTAACCTTACAGGCATAACACTGATTTAGTTGTCTAGGTGCTCTTACGTCACAGTTATTTATGTTACTACATTTTTTGACCTTTGTCAAATCTTTTTTTCTTTTCCTGCAATCTTTTTTTCTGCATCTGTTCCTTCGTCGCTTGCTCCTGCTCTCCGTGACTGCTCAAGTATAATAGCATACTTTCACATGCTCTTTCAAATGGCATTATTGGCGATTAAACGTGTTTCGACATTTTATGCTTTTATTTTCTCACTTTACTTTTAGTTTACTATAAAATTTGCGAGATTTTTTTATTGTTTAGGTCTCATAGTTGGGAACAAAATAACATCTCTAATTGAATAAGAATCAGTCAGCAGCATGACAAGACGGTCTATTCCTATGCCCAAACCTCCGGTAGGTGGCATGCCGTATTCAAGAGCGGTAATAAAGTCCTCATCAAAGGCATGGGCTTCCTCATTGCCAGCCTCTCTTTCCTTTAGCTGCTGTAAAAATCTCTCTCGCTGATCTATGGGATCGTTTAGCTCTGAAAAAGCATTGGCCATTTCTCTTCCAGTAATAAATGCTTCAAATCTATAAGTGAAATTTGGATTGTCTTCTATCTTTTTAGCTAGTGGTGATATCTCAATAGGATAATTATATATAAAGGTTGGTTGTACTAAATGTTCTTCTACCTTTTCCTCAAAAATCAGGTTTAATATCTTGCCCTTTGTGTCTTGATCCTCTACATCTTCAATATGTAGTTTTCGGGCAATTTCTCTTGCTTCTTCATCAGATTCAATAAGATTAAAATCGATATCTGTATATTGTTTTACCGCTTCAACCATGGTCATCCGTTTCCAAGGTGGTGTCAGATCTATTTCCACACCTTGATAGTTAACCTTTGTAGTGCCAAGGACTTCCTTAGCTATATGTGCGACCATGTCTTCCATGAGTTTCATCATGTCTTCGTAGTCGGCATATGCTTGATACAGTTCAATCATAGTAAACTCAGGGTTGTGTTTAATTGATATACCTTCATTTCTGAAGTCTTTACCTATTTCATATACTTTTTCAAATCCACCTACTATAAGTCGCTTTAAGTACAATTCAGTAGCTATTCTAAGGTAAAGTTCCATATCGAGAGCATTGTGATGGGTAATAAAGGGCCTGGCAGCTGCTCCACCTGCTATTGGTGAAAGAACAGGTGTTTCAACTTCAACAAATCCCCTTTCATCTAGATAACGTCTCATGGTTGATATGATTTTGCTTCTAATGAGGAAGGTCTGCTTTACTTCCGGATTTGTTATTAAATCCAAATATCTTTGACGGTACCTGATATCTGTGTCTTTCAAGCCATGCCATTTTTCAGGCAGTGGTCTTAAAGACTTGGCAAGGAGGGTCAAATTGCTTACTGCAACAGAAATTTCTCCTTTTTTGGATTTAAATACATCTCCTTCAATACCTACAATATCTCCTATGTCCAGCAACTTATAGAGCTTGAAAGTTTCCTCAGCCACACCGTCCTTTCTTATATACATCTGTAGCCTTCCAGTCTGGTCTTGAATATCAAAAAAAGCCGCTTTCCCATGACCCCTAATGGCCATGATTCGACCGGCTACTTTCACCCTTTGATTTTCAAGTTCATCAAAATTATCCTTAATTTGTTGTAAGCTGTGGGACGGAGGAAACTTTTTACCAAAAGGGGCCACCCCTAAGGCTTTTAGTTCATCAAGTTTTTTAAGCCGGATCTTTTGGATTTCGTTCAATTCATTTACATTATCCATCAAAAAACCTCCACTGTCTATTTCATGATATCTAGGATCTCATATCTTATTGTGCCAGCAGGTACGGCAATTTCCACTACAGAGCCTTTTGTTTTTCCAAGTAAGGCACTTCCCACCGGCGATTCATTGGATATTTTGTTTTTAATTGGATCAGCTTCCGCAGAACCAACTATTGTATATTCAAACACTTCATTGGTGTCCAGGTCTTTTAGTTTGATTTTGGAACCAATGCCTACCACATCAGTGGATATATCTACTTCATCGATAAGTTTTACATTTCTTAGTTTTTCTTCAAGAAGTGCAATTCTACCTTCCACAAAAGCCTGCTCATTTTTAGCTTCGTCGTACTCGGAATTTTCGCTAATATCCCCAAAGTCTATTGCCTGTTTAATTCTTGCTGCAATTTCTCGACGTTTTACCGATTTTAAGTACTCCAGCTCCTCTTCCATCTTTTTTAAGCCTTCCTGGGTCAGAACAACTTCTTTTTTTGACATTTAATTTTCTCCCCTCTGGTTTTTTCCAAAAATGTATGTCTCTAATATATGTTGCAGTTAAATCTTTTATTCAGGAAATTAAACCCCTCTAAATAATGGGACAAATGCTAATAATCCTCTTCATTAAAAATGAAGAGGTTAGGACAAAAGTTCTTGTTTAAAATCTCTGGACTTCTAACATATTATAATTCAGTAGGTTACTTCTGTCAAGAATCTTCTCATTTTTGCCCCTGTCTTACAGTATAAAAAAGCATATGATTGCCATTGAAAATGATGCTGTGGTATTATTTACGTACAAGTTGATTAAATTGTTTTAACATATCATAGACCAATTCTATGGAGGTAATAATATTGTTGGGTCTTGTGCTGGAGGGCGGCGGCGCCAGAGGTGCATATCAAATAGGAGCATGGAAGGCTTTAAGAGAGCTTGGAATGGAATTTAAAGGTGTCGCAGGTACATCTGTGGGTGCTTTAAATGGTGCCATGATTTGTCAAGACGATTTTGATCTGGCTTATGAAATCTGGCACGAAATTTCTTTTGAGAAAATACTTAAAATCGACGAAGAGTTAATATTAAAAATAAAGGAGAGAGAAGTTTTTCCAGAAAATTTTTTCCACCTGATGAAGACAATTAGAGAGCTCTTTAGAGAAGGCGGCCTAGATATAACTCCCCTTCGTCAGCTGCTAAATAAATATATCCGGGAAGATAAAATACGACACTCCGGCAAAGACTTCGGCATCGTCACTGTTGCGCTAACTGATTTTAGGCCAGTAGAGCTTTATATAGAAGATATCCCCAGAGGCAGGGTGATAGATTACCTAATGGCCAGTGCAAATTTGCCCTTTTTTAAAATAGATAAGATAGATGGGAAACTTTACATTGACGGCGGTTTTTTTGATAATTTACCTATTAAACTTTTAACTGCAAAGGGTTACAAAGATATAATAGCTGTAAGACTCTATGGGATTGGAAGGACTCGCAGAATAAACTCGAAGCGGCTAAATTTAATTACTATAAATCCATCTGAGGATTTAGGAGGCACTTTAGATTTTTCACAGGAAAGGGCACAGCGAAACCTTGTGTTGGGCTACTTTGACACTTTAAGGACCATTAAAAAATACAGCGGCAATTATTATTACATTATTGCAAATCAACCTGAAGATTACTTTTTGCAACTTTTACTTGATTTTAGCCAAGAAGGTGTGCAAAAGCTTGCTAAAATATTAGGTTTTCCAGAAAACATCCCCTATAGGCGGCTTCTTTTTGAAAAAATCATTCCTCGAATTTCCGACATCTTTGGATTAGGTCATAATGCAACATATAAAGATATATTTATAAGCTCTATAGAAAAGGCTGCTTTACACTGCAATATAGATAAATTTAAAATATATGATTTTCATGATTTGTTGGATATGGTGCTGAAAAGTTATCCGCAGACTTCTGAAAGTATCTCCGAAAAAATCCCGCGCTTGTTTAAACAATCAGAAATTGTTATTAAATCAGTAAAGGAGCAGCTGGCTACAGAGATTGTCAGTGTCTTTGTCAGTGAATTAAAAAATAGATAGTTTCTACTCAAGAAATTTTCTTACAAACTATGTCACATTTCCCGGGAAATGGGTCCAAATCTTTTCAGCTTGCGATATGTTTTGACAAAAACATTCTTGCTAATTTATAGATTACAAAATTATTTTTTCCTTTACCTTATTGATAGTTATTCTTAATTAGCTCTCCTTTTCGCTTAGATTTACAAAGATTGTTTAGGTTATTCATTTTGATTTAATATTGGAAATATATTATTATATATATTGATAATCAATACTAAATAGAAAGGCGGGAAAATAAGTGATTTACGACGTTGCAGTTGTAGGTGCTGGTCCAGCAGGTCTTGCTGCAGGTTTATATGCTGCCAGAGCTAAACTTTCTACGGTTATTTTGGAAAAAATGTTTCCTGGCGGTCAAGCCGCTCTAACACACCATATAGAAAATTATCCTGGGTTTTCTGAAGGCGTAAATGGTTTGGAACTGGCCAATGCTATGAAAAAGCAGGTTGAAAAGTTTGGAGCTGAATTTATAAACGGAGATGTGGAGAGAATCGAAAAAACAGATGATTTGTTTAATATTTTTATGAAGGCTGAGAGCATTAAGGCCAAGACAGTGATTTTAGCTGCCGGGGCTCAGCCACGGAAATTGGGAGTAAAAGGAGAGGAAGAATTTATCGGTCGCGGCATTTCTTATTGTGCCACTTGCGACGGGGCCTTTTATAAGGATAAGCCCATTGCAATGGTGGGAGGCGGAGACTCAGCCATACAGGAAGCTCTATATTTGACAAGATTTGCAAGCACTATATATGTCATCCACCGCCGCAATGAACTAAGAGCCACAAAAATACTTCAGGACCGGGCTTTCAACAGCGAAAAAATTAAATTTGTTTGGGATTCAGTGGTCAATGAAATAAAAGGTAAAGACGCTGTAGAGGAAATTGTAGTTGAAAATGTCAAAACAGGCAAGCTAGATTCCATCCCTGTAGATGGGGTTTTTGTGGCAATTGGCTATACTCCCATCACTGATTTTGTCAAAGATTTAGTGGAGTTAGATGAAGAAGGCTATATAATCACAGATGAGCATATGGCCACCAAGACTCCAGGCCTTTTTGCTGCAGGGGACATACGGCAAAAGCCCTTGCGCCAAGTTGTAACTGCAGTGGCTGATGGTGCCATCGCCGCTGTAGAAGCAGGAAAGTTCCTGGAAAACAACTAATGGCGGCAATTTAATTTGCCGCCATATTTTTTGTTAAGCACCTGAAATTATTTCACAGAGTTCCTTTTGCATGACCCCTCTGCCGTTTTTTAAGACACGCATATTATCTCCTGAAATTTCATCAATGACGGCAATTTCCCCATCCACTCTTCCAAACTCAAATTTTATGTCCACCAATTCCAGGCCAAAGCGCTGACATTCTCCTTCAACAATTTTAGTGATTTTTTTGGTAAGAAGGACAGCTTCTTCTACTTCTTCTTTAGTCATAAGGCCTAGCTGGACAATGCTGTCTTCGTTTATAAGAGGGTCCCCTGCTTCATCATCTTTTAAGGTTATTTCTACAAGGTAGTCCAAGGGCATGCCTTCTTTAACATACTTCCCATATCTTCTCACAAAGCTGCCGGCAGCTTTTAACCGGCAAATAAATTCCAAACCGTTGCCAAAGGTTTCCGCTCTTTTCACCAGCATGGTATTTTCTTTAAGGTCTGCATCAATATAGTGGGTCTTTATCCCCTTTTCTTTCAATATGTCAAAAAAATATTTTGACAGGGTAAGGGATGCATTTCCTTTACCTTCGATTTTCCCAATGACAGTATTGGCACCAGGGTCCACAATGCCATCTGCTCCAGTCACATCATCCTTAAACAGAAGCAAAAACTTGCCTTCACCTGCATCAAAGACCGTCTTTGTTTTCCCATCTCGAATTATTTTCAAACTACATCCCCCTCTTTAATTACTTAGCTTTTCCAATATAGAATCTTCACATACCCCTTTTGATACACCCTTACTAGCTGAGGAAATGTACACGCCAACGAAGACCAATGTGCCACCAATAAGGGTATACGTGTTCCAGGTCTCTTTTAAAAAGATTACACCGATGATTACAGCTATTACCGGATTTATATAGTTGAACATGGCTGTCTGGGAAGCTCCTAATATCCTTATGCCTTTGTACCACATATAATAGGCGTATACCGAGCAAAATAGAGCAAGATAGATAATTGCTGCCCATGTGGTAATTGAGGCAGCCTTTAAGGAAGCCACAAAACCCGGTGTAAAGGCAAAGGGCAACATGGTGATTGTCCCGTAAAGGTACGCATAGGCCATTACCGCAAAGGGATCGTATTTGTCAACTACATCTTTCCCTAAAACAGTAAAAAGGGCCCAAACCACCGAATTTAAAAGCATAAGTAAATCTCCTATTAGAGTTTTTTGTCCAAAGGAAATGCCCTTACCCCCAGTAAAAACTAAGAAAACGCCAAAGAACGCAAGTAGTGCACCAAAAATGCCGGTATATGTCAACTCCTCCTGCTGAAATAACTTTGTAGATAAAAACATTGTAAAAATTGGGCTTGTGGCAATTAAAATTGAGGAGTTAACGGTAGTAGTCATATCCAAGGCAGTATGCTGAAGGATAAAATAAATGGACACTCCCAACATTCCCAAAAGCCAGATGCGTCTTTTATCCTGTTTTTCTATAACATAATCTTTGTAAAAAATCTTTACCACAAAATAAAATATCAAAGAAGCTACGATAAATCTTATTAGTGTAAGATGAAGGGGAGAAAATTCTTGAAGGCCTATTTTTGAAGCAGCCCAGGAAGTCCCCCAAAAAAAGGCCACTCCAAATAGACCTATATATACCCGGACTGTATCTTTCATAGAAACACCTCAAACTTACTCATATGATTAACATTATAATACCACATTTTATAGTATGGGTGTATAGCAGTTGATTATTAATTGGGCTTGAAAATAAATGGGACGGCAAAAAAAGCCCTAGGTTAGGCTGCTACAAACTGGAATAAATTTGCAGACAGCAAAAATCTGGCCTTAAACTATTCGGCAAAGCCTCATTAGTCCAAGGCCAGATTTTACATTGTTGGCCAAAAGCTTTATTCGGTCTCACCTTTGCCGGAACATCTTTTCTTTAAAATCACAATGTGTCTGCAATAATATCTGATATATTTATGGCTTGTTTTAACATATCATTTTCCAGCAAGAATTCCTGGGTCTTTTCCAGTTCTTCTATGTCTTTTTCCGTTATTTCAGGGTTAAAATCATACCAGTCGTACATAGTGACTACATTTTCCTCGGATATTCCCGTTTCTTCAGCTGCCATTTTGTAGACTTCTTCTGGATTTTCCTCCATATATTTTAAACTCCTGTAGTGGACATCCATATATCTTTTAACCAGATTAGGATATTCCCTTAAAAACTCTCCCCTTACTGCAATTACAATAGTGGCATCCAGCAGTCCCTCACCTGTAATTATTATGCGCCCACCGGCATCTATTGCCTGAGGCACTGCAGGGCCTGCCACAAGGGCTGCATCCACATTGTCAGAGTTCATTGCCGCCACTGCCTGAGGAATGCTCATGTTGATATATTCCACATCGTCAATACTCATTTGGTTGCGGCTAAGGGCCTCAAGGAGCAGCTGATGCAAGATAGTGCCCTTGGGGCCTGCAATTTTTTTGCCCTTCAGGTCTTTTATGGAGTTAATATCATTATCTTTAGTCATAATGGTAAAGGCCTTAGGAGCTCTACTGTAAATGCCTATTATCTTCAAATCTACACCGTTGGCAGCGGCAAGTATTGCCGATGTGCCTCCCAAAGCATTGCAGAAATCCAGGGAGCCCGCAGCTAATGCTTCAGTCATCTTAGGGCCTTCAGTAATTTCTGGAAAATTCACTTTTATGCCATCTTTTTCAAACTCCTCTTCAAAAAGTTTTAGTCTCTTCTCCACAATAGAGGGGACATTTAAAGGCAGTTTTACATAAGAAATATTTATCTCGTCTACTGCTTTTTCAGAAGCCTGAGTCTCATGGTCAACCGTTTCAGATATTGCAGAAGCTTCATCTTTAGAACTGGCATTTTGGTTTAAACCACACCCTGCCACTACTGAGGCAGTGATTAAAAACACTAAAAACAAAGCGAAAATTTTTTTGACACTTTTTTTCATACAGACCTCTCTCCTTCGACAAAATCTTTTTTGGTAAATGCTTTAGTTCTCCTTATTTCCCAAAATCTCTCTCAGTATTGCCTGACGATATTTAAAAAATATTTCAGAATCTGGGTGCCTGGGATAAGGCAAATCTATAGGTATTTGTTTTTTTATGCTTCCCTTTTCTAATATGACAACCTTTTGCCCAAGAAGTAATGCTTCATCTACATCATGAGTAACAAATATCACCGTTTTTTCTTTATTGATAAATAGTTTTACTATTTCTCCTTGCAAATTCTGACGGGTAAAGGCATCTAATGCACCCAAGGGCTCGTCCATTAAAATTATTTCCGGGTCATAGCACAAGGTCCTGCCCAGGGCAACTCTTTGAGCCATGCCGCCGGAGATTTGGTGAGGATAAGCGCCTTTAAATTCCTTAAGGCCCAGCAGGTCTAAAAGTTTGTCTGCTTTCTGTCTTTTCACTGCAGGGCTTTCACCTCTTAAACCAAAGGTAATATTTTCTCCCACTGTCAGCCAGGGCATGAGGCGGGGTTCTTGAAACACCATACTGGTCTTTGGTTTGGAGATAATCATATCCCCTTTTGTATAGTAAATTTCACCTTGGCTTTTTTCCTCTAAACCGCAGAGAATTCTAAGGAGTGTGGTTTTGCCACAGCCACTGCGACCAACAACGGTTACAAAGCTTTTATCTTCAACTTCCATATTTATACCAGATAAGGCCTTAATTTCACGGTTATTGATTTGATATGTTTTCGTTAAGTTTACAATTCTAATTCCTGCCATGAGTTTGTCCCCTCAGTACTAAAGTTAGGTAATTTTGCAGTTAGAGAAAAAAACAAAAGATCGATTACATACCCTAGTATGC
>JAMNZY010000052.1 GCA_023622055.1 Bacillota bacterium | reverse complement strand
CTTCACAGAGATGCACCTGTATCAGACCCGCAAAAATCCAGGGAAATAACAACTGTAAAAATCGATGGCACCACGTATGCACGTTTTTTGCTAGTTGTGGGCACTGATAATACTTTCCCTCATCCCAATTGGAAGGAAAACTATCGGTTCGCAAATCTGCTCAATGACAGATTGGAGCAGCTTTATCCTGGAATATCCCGAGGCATAGATTTAAGAAGAGAGCGATTTAATCAGCACGTATCCAATAAAGCTATACTTTTAGAAATAGGAAGTCACGGCAATACTATGGAAGAAGCCCTAATTTCTGCCAAGGTATTTGCAGAGGTTTTGGCGGACATAGTAAAAGAATTATCAATAACCGAATGAAACAACTAAAAAATGCTCAAGCTAAATCTTGCAAGCTCACTATAAACTATAAAAAGGATTGATAAATTGGAATGATTTATAAAGATTTAATTACCCTTATCATTATTTTTACTATTTTATTAACTATCGGTGTACGGGTTGCCGAAAAAGGTTTATATGATACTATGGGCATTGATTGGAGGCCCCAGAGTTTTGACTTTGATTTCCAAGAGGACCGGGTATACAGATTTACCCTACTCGGCAACAGCGTAAAGCTTCAAAATTATCATAAAATAGGCAATATAGTTGCCTACAGGGGACATATAAGCTTCATTGTCAATGGAAAAACGTTTACAATCAACTCTATAATTCCCACCGGGGTTATGTTGAGGGAAGGGCCCAATCTTGATAAAAAAACTACCAATATGTATAATTGAATTTAGCTTAGTGATAGAGGAGGAACACGATGTCAATACCCCGGGAGAGAATTAGGAATTTCTGCATCATTGCTCACATTGATCACGGCAAATCTACTCTGGCCGACAGGCTATTAGAGTATACAGGCACCATTTCTGATAGAAAGATGGAAGAACAGGTCCTTGATAAAATGGATTTGGAAAAGGAAAGAGGTATCACCATCAAGGCTAAGGCGGTCAGGATGATATATAAAGCTGATGACGGTCAGGAATACCTTTTAAATCTCATAGATACACCCGGCCATGTGGATTTTAGTTATGAGGTGTCAAGGAGTCTTGCTGCTTGTGAAGGAGCATTACTTGTTGTAGATGCCAGCCAGGGAATAGAAGCCCAAACTTTGGCAAATACATATCTGGCTCTTGAGAACAATTTAGAAATCATACCAATTATAAATAAAATAGATTTGCCCAGTGCTGCTCCAGATGAGGCGAAACGGGAAATTGAGGAAATCATAGGCCTAGATGCCCAGGATGCCATACTCACTTCCGCGAAGGAAGGGCTTGGCATAAAAGAAGTCCTGGAGGCAATTGTAAAGCAGATTCCTCCACCTAAAGGCTCAAGCGATAAGCCATTGCGGGCCCTTATTTTTGACTCTCTCTATGACTCATATAAAGGGGCGGTGGCTTTTGTTAGAATAATTGATGGAACTATACGGCCGCGGCAATTGATTAAAATGATGTCAACAGGCAAAACCTTTGAAGTAACGGAAATCGGTGTATTTAATCCCGATATGCAGCCTGTTGATTACCTTGAAGCAGGACAAGTAGGCTATGTGGCTGCCAGCATAAAAAATGTCACTGATACTAGGGTAGGTGATACCATTACAGATGCCCAAAACCCTGCCAAGGAGCCTCTGCCAGGGTACAGAAAGGCAGTGCCAATGGTGTTTTGCGGCATGTATCCTGCTGAAGGTGAAGAATATGAGAATTTAAAAGAAGCCTTGGGCAAACTACAGCTCAGTGACGCATCGTTATTTTTTGAACCTGAAACTTCTGCAGCCTTAGGCTTTGGATTTAGATGTGGCTTTTTAGGCCTGTTGCACATGGATGTTGTACAAGAGCGCTTGGAAAGGGAATACAATTTAAATATAATTACGACTGCTCCCAGCGTAGTTTATAAAATAACAAAAACTGATGGCACAACAATTGATGTAGACAATCCCACTAATTTTCCTGACCCTGTAGAAATAGATTATATAGAAGAGCCTTATGTGGAAGCCTCTATAATGGTACCAACAGAGTTTGTAGGGCAAGTTATGGAAATATGTCAGGAAAAGAGGGGCACCATGAAAGATATGGAATACGTCAATGAGAAAAGGGTTATCTTAAGGTACGACATGCCCCTTTCTGAAATCATATACGACTTATTTGATCAATTAAAGTCTAGGACGCGAGGTTATGCTTCTTTAGACTATGAACTGACGGGATATAAAAAATCCGATATGGTGAAATTAGACATTTTATTAAACGGCGAAATAGTCGATGCTCTTTCATTTATTGTGCATAAAGATAAAGCGTACAGTCGTGGGCGCCATATAACGGAAAAATTAAAAGAAGTCATACCCAGGCAGATGTTTGAAGTGGCAATCCAAGCGGCCATCGGCGGGAAAATCATAGCTCGAGAAACGGTAAGGGCACTGAGAAAAAACGTGCTGGCTAAATGTTACGGCGGCGATATTACACGGAAAAAGAAACTATTGGAAAAGCAAAAAGAAGGCAAAAAGCGCATGCGCCAAATAGGAAACGTGCAATTGCCGCAAGAGGCCTTTATGGCTGTTTTAAAGATGGAGTAAAAACCATGAGAACCATTGGATTGTACATTCACGTACCCTTTTGCATAAAAAAGTGCAATTACTGCGACTTTAACTCCTTTGAAACCTTAGAGCTGATACCGGAATATCTTGAAGCTTTAAAAAAAGAGATATCAAGCCTAAAAAATAGTGGATATGAGGCGAAAACTGTTTACATCGGTGGAGGAACTCCCACGGTTTTAACAGAACAGCAGCTTTTTTCCCTCTTAAACCAACTGCATAAAAGTATCTATATAGCAAAAGATGCGGAAATTACCATTGAAGCAAATCCAGGGACCTTAACTGGCGAAAAACTGTATTTACTAAAGACCATGGGAGTAAATAGATTGAGTATAGGTCTTCAAGCCTCTCAAAATTCCTTACTTGAGACACTGGGGCGAATTCACACTGTGGAGGATTTTGAAAATAACTATAAAACTGCACGGAGTGTTGGATTTGACAATATTAATGTAGACTTGATTTTCGGGCTTCCCGATCAGGACCCAGAAGATTTCGAAAAGACTTTAAGACATCTATTAGCCTTTTCACCGGAACACATCTCATGTTATGCTTTGTCTGTTGAAAAAGGAACTGTATTTTACCAGTGGCATAAAGAGGGAAGGCTCCACCTTCCCTCTGATGAAGACGAACGAAGGATGTACCATAACGCCATCGAAATTTTAACCAATAAGGGCTACAATCACTATGAGATTTCAAATTTTGCGTCACCTGGACGAGAATCTAGGCATAACCTAGTTTACTGGTCTTATGAAGAGTATTTAGGCCTGGGAGCTGGAGCTCATTCTTTTCTTGATAACAAGCGATTTTACAATCACCCCAGCATTTTAGAGTATATAAAGTCTATAGAAACGTTCTCAACCGCTATTGCAAATATCCAGTCAATTTCTGAAAAAGATCAGGAAGCAGAGTTTTGTATCATGGGCTTACGACTTCTTGAGGGTTTGAGCAAGAGCGCATTTAAACAGCGCTTTCACAAGGAAATCACTCAAGTTTACAAAAGTCCTATAAAGAAGTTAATAAAACAAGGGCTATTGCAAGAAAACTCGGAACATCTTAGATTAACCGCTTTGGGATTAGATTTTGCAAATTTGGTATTTATGGAATTCTTGCCTTAAATTCTTGACAAATAACATCCCAAGTGTTATTTTTTAAATAGATTTAGCACTCTAAGTTGGAGAGTGCTAAAAAAGGTGCATTTGAGGTGCATTAAATATGATGCTTGACGATAGAAAAATAAAAATACTGGCTGCGGTGGTTCATGATTATATTGCCACTGCTGAGCCCATTGGTTCCAGAACTATAGCCCGAAAATACCGCATAGGGATTAGCCCCGCTACTATAAGAAATGAAATGGCGGATTTGGAAGAACTGGGTTATTTGTCCCAGCCCCATACTTCTGCAGGCCGTGTGCCTTCACACAAGGGCTATAGATTTTATGTGGATTTTTTAATGCCGGTAAAAAAGTTAAGTGCAGCTGAACATGGATTAATTCGACAAATATTTGATAAACGGGTCAATGAATTGGAACAATTAGTAAGGGAAGCGGCTAGAGTTATTTCCAATTTGACCAGTTATACCACATTGACCATGGGCCCTCAATTAAAATCCAGTCGTTTAAAACACATTAACGTAAACCGTATAGATGAAACCAAAGGTCTACTGCTGATGGTAACAAATTATGGTACCGTTAGTCATAATATAATAGAAATGCCTCAAAATCTTAACGACTCAGACCTTGTGAGAATATCCAATATATTAAATGACAACTTAGTAGGCAAAACCCTTTTGGAAATCACCAGTGACATAATGGATAATATAAAAAATGAAATGATAGAATACGATGAAATCCTCAACATGCTGTTGGAGATATTAATAGAGAATTTGGATGAAGAAGATGAAAGAAGCAAAGTAGTTTCCACAGGCAGCTCCAAAATGTTGGACTATCCAGAGTTTCAGGATGTAGAAAAGGCGAAGAACTTCTTTTCATTGCTGGAGAAGAGTGACTTGATGACAAAAGCCCTTAAGACCTCAACGAAACCTGCTGCAATAAATATCACCATTGGAAGCGAAAATCCGTTCACAGAACTGCAAGACTTTAGTATTGTGACTTCAAATATAATGGTAGACGGAAAAGACTTGGGGGTTTTTGGAATTTTAGGGCCTACTCGAATGGAGTATTCCCGAGTTGTAAGTATACTAGAGCATGTAACAAATTATCTTATAAAAGCTTTATCTACCATGCTGTAATATAAAGAGGAGGTATTTATTTTGTCTATAAAAGAGAATACCCAAGAAGTCGATGAAAGGCTGGCAGCACTTATAACCAATTCAAATGCAATAAGAGCTGTAGCATCGGCAGTTGAAGGAACCATTGGGCCAAAAGGCCTGGATATTATGTTAGTAGACCGCTTTGGTGAAGTGACTATTACCAATGATGGAGTCACTATACTAAAGCAAATGGATGTCAATCATCCTGCAGCAAAAATCCTCATCAACATAGCAAAAGCTCAACAAGAGGAAGTAGGAGATGGCACTACTACAGCCACGCTTATGGCGGGAGCCATGGTCTCTGAAGGTGTTGCTCAAATTTTAAGAGGAGTTCCTGTGGCCCGTGTTATAGAGGGCATAAAAACGGCCATAAGCAAAGCCCAAGAAATTTTAAATTCCAATGTAATTCCTGTAGAGGGAATAGATGACCCCAATTTAAAAAATGTTGCTCTAATTGCTGGAAGAGAAAACCAAGACATAGCTGAGTTAGTTACCAATGCAGCTAAACTCATCGGTGAAGAAAAACTTAGAGATAAAAACTTTAAATTTAAGGATATCATAATTTCTAGAGCAGGAGCGGAAAATGAGGTCTTTTTAGGCCTTATAATAGATAAAGAGAAACTAAACACCCAGATGCCAGAGGAGTTGAAGGACGTTAAAGTATTACTAATAGATGATGCATTGGAGCCTGAAGAAGTAGCACCTGATGCTTTAAGGACTGAAGCTGGATTTGCACGGTACTTAGCATTGAAAGAGGAATTCAAGGAAAACCTTAAAAAAATAATTGAATTAGGTGTTAATTTAGTGCTGGTAGATAAAAATATCGATCCTGAAGCTGAAGAAATTTTAACAGATGCAGGTATTATTGCCCTAGATAGAGTTTCACGGAAAGACATGGAAAGGGTTTCAGAACATACTGGTGCCCGCATTATGAAAAGATTAGGCCTCAAAAAATCTGTGGAAGAAATAAAAGAATACATCGGTCAAGCTGAAAGAGTTTACGAAGATGAAAAGCTGAAGCAGATTAGAATTGTTGGCGGCAAAGGTACTCCTATGGCTACAGTTCTGGTGGGAGCTGCAACAGACGAAATAGTTGGTGAGCGGGAACGGATAGCAAAAGATGCGGCATCTTCTCTTCAAGCAGCAGTTCTTTATGGCATGGTTCCTGGTGGCGGAGCCATTGAAATAGCAATTTCTAGAGAACTAGAGAAGGAACGCAATAAAACCAAAGGCATGGCTGCCTATGGTATAGATTGCGTTATCTCTGCCTTAAAGAAACCTTTGGCTCAGATTGTGTACAATGCAGGCTACAATCCTCTGGAAAAAGTGGAAGAAGCAATCTATACACAGTCTGAAAGAAATAAAAATACCATCGGCATAAACTGTGAAAATGGCGAGATTGCAGATATGCTTGAGCTGGGAGTACTAGATCCTGCCCAGGTAAAATCCTATGCTTTAAAAGCTGCAGGAGAAGTTTCAGAAGCAATTTTGAGAATCAACACCATAATAAAGAAACGTGACAATGTACCTGCAGGGCAAAGCACAGGTCAAGGAGCGCCGATGGGCATGAGTGAAATGGATTTTTAAAAATGAAAGGAGACATATACCATTGACTATTAAGCCAGGGGAAGGCACCTCTTGCAATTGTAATAATAACTGTGAAGATGTTAAGGAACAAAACACAATAAAAGAAGGGATACATAAACAAGCTGAAACACATGAAGTGAAAGCTGAAGAACAATCTCAAGAAGATGCAGATTTACAAGAAGAAAAGGAAATAAAGTCCCAGGAAATTGATGCACTTAAAAAACTTCTTGAAGATAAACAAAAAGAAATTGTTGAGTACAAGAACAGGTGGCTTAGAGCCCAAGCCGACTTTGACAATTATAGAAGAAGAATGCAGAGAGAAATTGAGGAAATCAACCAATATGCCGGTGAACAGTTAGTAAAAGATATTTTGCCGGTAATAGATAATTTCGAAAGAGCCTTAGATTCAGTAAAAGAGACTGATGACCCCTTTTATAAAGGTGTCAAATTGATTTATCAGCAGTTTATCGACATATTGAAAAAGCATGAAATAAAACAAATAGAAGCCCTTGGAAAGCCCTTTGATCCCAAATATCATGAGGCAGTTGTGATGGTTGAAAGTGAGGAATTTGAACCTAATACAGTGGCAGAAGTATTGCTGAATGGTTACATGTACCACTCTAAAGTTATCAGACCAAGCATGGTTAAAGTAGTTAAAAATTAATAGAGGTGATTTTAGATGAGTAAAGTTATAGGCATTGATTTAGGTACAACGAACTCTGTTGTGGCATATATGGAAGGCGGCCAACCGGCCATTATAAATAATGCTGAAGGTTCCAGGCTGACACCTTCAGTAGTCGCTTTTACCAAAGAAGGAGAACGTTTAATTGGTTTATTAGCTAAGCGGCAAGCTGTGACAAATCCCGAGAAGACAATCCAATCTATAAAAAGGTACATGGGCACAGACCACAAGGTGAAAATCGATGACAAAGAATACACACCTCAGGAAATTTCTGCTATGATTTTGCAAAAACTAAAGCAGGATGCTGAGAGTTTTCTAGGAGAAAAAATTACTAAGGCTGTTATTACCGTCCCTGCGTATTTTTCCGACAGTCAAAGGCAGGCTACTAAAGATGCGGGAACAATAGCCGGTCTAGAAGTTCTCAGAATAATAAATGAACCTACTGCTGCAGCTTTAGCTTATGGTTTAGATAAAGAGAATGACCAAACTATTTTAGTGTTTGACTTAGGTGGCGGCACCTTTGACGTATCTATCTTGGAATTAGGGGACGGAGTCTTTGAAGTGAAAGCCACCAGCGGCAACAACAGACTTGGCGGAGATGACTTTGACCAACGCATAGTGGATTATGTGGCTGAAGAGTTTAAAAAAGAACACGGCATAGACTTGCGCCAAGACAGGACGTCACTTCAAAGGCTGAAGGATGCTGCTGAAAAGGCAAAGATAGAACTTTCAAGTATGGCTTCAACAAATATAAACTTGCCCTTTATAACCGCCGATGCCACTGGTCCTAAACATTTGGATATGACACTAACTAGGGCTAAATTTGAAGAATTGACTCAAGATTTAGTGGAAGCAACTATGGGTCCCACTAGACAAGCACTATCTGATGCTGGTCTGGAGCCTAAAGATATCGATAAAGTTATATTGGTAGGCGGTTCTACGCGTATTCCCGCAGTGCAAGAGGCTATTAAAAGGCTTATAGGCAAAGAACCTCACAAAGGCGTAAATCCTGATGAAGTGGTGGCTATGGGAGCTGCCATCCAGGCGGGAGTCCTTGCCGGTGAGGTCCACGATGTGGTACTACTTGATGTGACACCTCTGTCCCTGGGTATTGAAACCTTAGGTGGAGTTTTTACGAAGCTCATTGATAGAAACACCACAATACCCACCTCAAAGAGCCAGATATTTACCACTGCAACAGATGGTCAAACAGCGGTTGATATTCATGTACTGCAGGGCGAAAGACCTATGGCAGCTGACAATATAACTCTGGGCAGATTCCAGCTTACTGGTATACCACCTGCTCCAAGAGGAGTGCCTCAGATTCAAGTTACTTTTGACATAGATGCCAATGGGATTGTCAATGTGTCTGCCAAAGATTTAGGTACCGGAAAAGAGCAAAAGATAACAATAACCTCTTCTTCTGGCTTGAAAGAAGAGGAGATTCAGCGTATGATAAAAGATGCTGAAAGGTATGCTGAAGAAGATAGAAAGAAAAAGGAGAAAATTGAGGCCAAAAACAAAGCTGATTCACTGATTTATCAAACTGAAAAGATGCTGGCTGATTTAAAAGATAAAATAAGCAAAGACGATGAAGATAGAATCAAAAAAGAAGTTGAAAATGTAAAAGCGGCCATACAATCTGATGATACTGAAAAAATACAAAAAGCAACAGATGACTTAACAAAGGTATTTTATGATATATCCTCAAGACTTTACCAGCAAAGTGCTCAGGCCAACCCAGGAAATCAAAGCTTT
>JAMNZY010000105.1 GCA_023622055.1 Bacillota bacterium | reverse complement strand
TGTGTTAGGCACGCCGCCAGCGTTCGTCCTGAGCCAGGATCAAACTCTCATGTTAATTCTAAAAAACTAAAACTCTTCGAGTTTGATTATCATGGCTTTATTTCAAAAATCTTTATATGCCTTAACCTTACAGGCATAACACTGTTCAGTTTTCAAAGACCACTTAATCAGATTGGACTTTCATTCTACAACATTTTATTTTTGTTGTCAAGACTTTTTCGTCTGACAGTATGCAATTATACCAGATTGTTTTCACCGTGTCAACTGCTTGCCGATTTTTTGCGAATCAGCCGACGTTGATTAATATACCACATGCCAATTTTAACTTCAATTTTCCCATTCCCAATCTCACAAGGTGTAATTCTTTCTTCTCGTGTATCCTTTTAATTTCACCATTTTTCTTTGTTATATAAATTAATATCTAAAATTGAGTAGTGCTCCCGGGACATCTCCTATTATTATGGTTTCCGCCAACGGAACATCTGTTTTAACAGTTATTACTGAATCTATATAAGGCAGCACTATTCGTATATCAGCTATAATTTGAAATAAAATTCTGTGGCGAGTTTGGTTTATTCCGGCTTCTTCAAAAGCTTCAATTGTATTTACTTGGGCTGTTCCGGCGGGTATCAATGGCACTTTAATCTTTGGGCCGTACCTTGAAAACAGCTTGCTTCCTGTGGCAGCTCCTATAGGCAGTGAAACACCCTCCATTGTTGCCTCACGTAAAACATTTATCACTTCTAATATTGTATCAGCTTCCAATTGATTTATTTTTATTGTATTTATTTGAACTAATGTTATCTGCCCACTAGTATCTTTATGTATTGAAATTAAATCTTTATACTGCACATCTTTTGCTATTTTTTCTTTTACTGTTTTATTAATAGCCTCTACAGCTATGTTTTTCGCTTGAGCTTCAGCTATAGCCATTATATTTGGCGTCAAACTGTTTTCAACATAATTAAAAATCAAGTAAAACATTATTATGACAAGAAAAAAGAGAAAACGTCTAAGGGTTATAGGCTTTAAAGTCCTTAAAAGCCGCCGGACTCTAAACATAAAAAAACCCCCTTCCTGTCTATTCTATGCAGCAAAAGGGGGTAATGTGACATTTTTTCATTTTTTATTGCTCACGATAATATCAACTGATGGCAAATGATTTGTATGCCATTTTGCCGTATAGAGGTTCAGCACTTTTTACAGCATTAACTATCGCCTTTGCCACTACTTCAGCTGCTAAGACCCCAACAATAGAAACATCAGCTTTAACCTCTCCTAAGGAAAGACAAAATATTGTGTCTCCATCTGCCATTGTATGAACTGGCCTAATAGCTCTCGCATAGCCGTTGTGGGCCATTGATGCAACCTTTTTTGCGTGAGCCTTTGATAAGAGAGCATTTGTCGCTACTACTCCAATAGTAGTATTGCCAGAAAAAATATTTTGTGACATAAAGCCTTTCTTTATTGTCTCTATGGTATTTGCAAATCCTGTCTTCCCTTCGTTTAAAGCTCCTGCTAAAATTTCGCCAGTAGCAGGATCCACCACATCTCCTAGGCAATTTACAACTACCAAAGCAGCTACTACTAAATCTCCAATTCTAATGGAATATGTGCCTAGGCCACCCTTCATAGAAAACTCGTCGCCCAAGTATTTGCCAACAGTAGCTCCCGTCCCAGCACCTACGTTTCCAGAGGCATTGTCCACACTTTTAGCATTGAGGCAGGCTTCATATCCCATCTTAAAATCCGGTCTTATTCGATAATCCCCCACATTCAAATCAAAAATTACAGCTGCAGGAACTATAGGTACTTTAGTCACTCCCACATCAAAGCCTATCTTGTTTTCCTCTAAAAAATGCATAACCCCTGATGCTCCGTCTAAACCAAAGGCACTGCCACCGCCTAAGTAAATGGCGTGGACTTTTTCTATTAAATTCTCTGGTGACAGCAAATCTGTTTCCCTGGTTCCAGGAGCTCCTCCCCGCACATCTACTCCTGCTACTGCACCATCTTTGCATAAAATGACTGTACAACCTGTGCCGGCCTCATAATTTTGGGCATGGCCCACTTGAATCCCTTTTACGTCAGTTAGCATACTGTCTTCCTTTCACAAATTTAGTTTTGTTTATTTGTTTTAATCAGTCTTACTATTTCCTGGGCAATTTCATAGTCAGGAAGCACCATATCAACACAGCCTGTTTCAAAAGCTGCTTTTGGCATACCGTATATAACTGAGGTCGCTTCATCCTGGGCAATGGTAAAGCCACCTTTGGCTTTAATTGCCTTTACTCCCTCAGCTCCATCTCTCCCCATACCTGTAAAAATGCATCCAAGAGTTTTTTCCTTATATATTTTTGCAGCAGAAATAAAAAGTTTGTCAACTGCTGGTCTAACTCCATGGACAGGAGGTGATGTGTCCAGCAAGATTTTACCTTGTCCAACTATCATGTGATATCCGCCAGGTGCAATATATACCACTCCTGGCCTTATATCCTCTTCGTGTCGCCCCTCTACAACTTTGAGATTTGCTTGTTTGTCCAGTCTATCTGCAAATGCTTTCGTAAATCCTGACGGCATATGCTGCACCACAAATATTGGCACACCTATGTCCCGTGGAAACTTCGTTATAACATCATATAAGACCTTAGGTCCTCCAGTTGACGCCCCTAAAACCACTGCTTCAATTTGCCCTGTTGCTTTTTTTGGTGTTTTAATAGTGTCCTGTTCTTTTCTAACAGGTTTTTTCACTGCCTTTTTTACTTTTGCATAATAAGCATGCCGTATTTTAGTAAGTAAGTCCCTTTTCATAGCTGAAATTCGATTTAGAGACGCTCCGCTGGGTTTTTCAACAAAGTCGAAGGCACCTATACTCAGAGCTTCAACAGTAGTTGCAGAGCCTTCAGTTGTTAAACCGCTTAACATGATAATTTTTGCATTGGTTATATCTTTAATTTCTTTCAAAACTTCAAGGCCGTTTTTTACAGGCATCTCTACATCTAATGTTATCACATCGGGATTTAATGATATTATTTTTTTTATGGCTGTATCTCCGTCTCCTGCCCAGTCGATGACAACCATATCAGGCTCTTTGTTTATTATGTCAGAAATATATCTCCTCATAAATGCAGAATCATCTACAACTAATACTCGTATTTTTTCAATCATGATTGCCTCCGAAACAATATAATTTTTATTTATCCTTTTGCAGCTGTTTAATTTGACTTTTTCTCTTTCCAAACAATTTTTCTTCACCTGAAGTTGTCGGACGGTAGTACTCCTTGCCAGACAAGTTATCAGGCAAGCACTGCATAGCTGCCACCTTGTCCTCAAAATCATGGGCATACTTATACCCTTCACCATAGCCTAATTCTTTCATCAGCTTGGTAGGAGCATTTCTTATATGCATCGGAACAGGCTCAGCTATAGTTTCTAAAGCGTCTTTTTTTGCTTCAAGATAAGCTGTGTATAGGGCATTTGATTTAGGTGACAGTGCCAGATAGACTGCAGCTTGCGCCAAGCTTGTACTACACTCTGGCATACCAATAAAATGAGCTGAGTGAAAGGCTGCAACAGCTTGTTCTATAGCTTTAGGATCAGCTAATCCAATATCCTCTGAAGCAATGCGAATCATGCGCCTTGCTATATACAATGGGTCTTCTCCTGCTTCCAGCATACGGGCCAACCAGTATATAGCCGCATCGCAGTCACTGTTTCGGATTGATTTGTGAAAAGCAGAAATCAAGTTGTAATGTTCCTCACCTTTTTTGTCGTATATGAGGGTCTTTTTCTGAAAAGCCTCTTTGAGTACCTCATCTGTAATTCTAATTACGCCATCTGACGAAGGGTTTGTGCTAAGCACCGCTAATTCCAATGTGTTAAGAGCCACTCTGGCATCACCATTGGCATACACAGAAATTTTTTCCAGAGTTTCATTAGCAATATGTATTTTAATGGCGCCAAGGCCGCGTTTTTCGTCTTTTAAGGCTTTTTTTAGCAAAACTATAATATCCTCAGGTTTTAATGGTTTGAGTACAAAAACCTTTGACCGTGAAAGGAGAGCAGAATTTAATTCAAAGGAAGGATTTTCTGTGGTAGCACCAATTAGGATAATATCCCCTTTTTCCACATAAGGCAAAAAAGCATCTTGCTGTGATTTATTAAATCTGTGGATTTCATCGATAAAAAGTAGTGTCCGTTGTCCGTATAGCCGATTTCTCTCAGCCTGTTTCATAACTTCTCTTATCTCTTTAATTCCCGAAAGCACAGCACTGAAGTTTTCAAATTTTGCATTGGTTCTCTCAGCGATGATCCTTGCCAGGGTTGTTTTCCCTACTCCAGGCGGTCCCCAAAGTATCATAGAAGTAATGCTGTCACTTTCAATGAGCTTTCTAAGTATCTTGCCTTCACCTAACAGGTGTTCTTGGCCTACAAACTCATCAAGGTTTCTTGGCCTCATTCTGTCAGCAAGGGGACCTGATATTCTTTCCTCTTTATCGAAGATTGATGTTTGATTACTCATTTTTTTCACCCTAAAATCTCAAAGCTTTTGTATTTGTTCTTACAATCTTCCCATTCTATTTCAATATCTTCTACCTTTGCCCACCTTACATCCTTTTTTATGAAATCCACAAGGGATAATATAGCTGTTTCCTCTCCTTCCACTTCAATTTTAACACTTCCATCTGACATGTTCTTTACATACCCAAATAAGCCGAGACTCGTAGCCTTACTGAATACTTGATATCTCATGCCTACGCCCTGGACAATGCCATATAGGTAGATGTAAGCAGATTTTTTCAATTAAAAACCTCCCTACCGCTAGTCACGTTTGAGCATCTCTGTTACTATTAATATAATTTATAATCTCCCATGTATCAACTGCTGAAATACAGATTAAGTTCTATTTTTTGCATAAAAATCCTTCTACTAAAATTATCTAGGGCTGAAAATAAAATAAGTTAAGCTAATGGTGACTAGCACCTTAACTTAACTTATTTTCATTTTACAGTATTATGCAGATGAGGCCACCACTGCCTTCATTGACAATGCGCTGCAAAGTCTCTTGAATCTTATCTTGAGCTGATTCTGGCATATTTGCCAATTTGTTTTGTATGCCCTCTCTTACTAAATCATTTAATGATTTGCCAAAAAGATTTGTTTCCCAAAGTTTTGATGGGTCGCTTTCAAATTCACTCATTAGATATTTTATTAATTCCTCACTTTGTTTTTCAGTGCCGATTATAGGCGATACTTCCGCCTGGATATTGGTTTTTATCATGTGAATTGAGGGGGCAATTGCCCTGAGCCTTACCCCAAACCTTGACCCTTGGCGAACAATCTCTGGTTCTTCCAATGTCATTTCATCCAGTTGAGGCGGCACTATCCCATAACCTGTTTTTTGAACATCTTCTAATGCTTGTGCTACCTTGTCATAAGCTTTCTTAGCTTTGGTCAGCTCACCCATTAGTTCCAAAAGGTCTTTTTCTGATGTTATCTCAAGTTCCGATATTTCGCTTAAAACTTTGTAAAATAAATCTTTTTTCGCATCCATAATTATTTCTGTAGTGCCTAGACCTAGATTCATTTCCCTAATTTCAACCTTTTCTACAAATTCATATGTTCTTAAAGCATCAACGGTTTTCTCCATATCTCTTAACCGCTTTACATCCTTCATGGTGTCCTTTACTGAATCTTCAAATTGCCTTCTCAACCAATGGTCTTTTTCAAGTACTTGTATCCACCCTGGCATCCGCACATTAATTTCCATAATAGGAAATTCATACAAAACTTGTTCCAATATCTTATATATGTCTTCAACGGTCAGCTGCTGACAGTCAAAAGGAAGCACCGGCACATCATATTTAGCTTCTAACTCTTGCTGCATATCCGCTACTTTTGTATCAAAGGGGCGGCTAGTATTTAGTACCACAACAAAGGGTTTACCTATGGCTTTTAGCTCTTCTATAATTCTTTCTTCAGCTTCTACATAGTTTTCTCTTGAAATTTCAGTGACTGAACCATCAGTAGTTACTACTAGGCCTATGGTAGAGTGTTCTTCTATGACTTTTCTTGTTCCAATTTCGGCAGCTTCTTGAAAAGGAATCTCTTCTTCAAACCAAGGTGTACTTACCATCCTGGGCCCATTTTCATCCTCATACCCCAAGGCACCTCTTACTGTATAGCCTACATTATCTACTAATCTCACTCTAAATTTAATATTTTCTTTAAAAGTTATTTCTACTGCTTCACTGGGGATGAATTTGGGTTCTGCTGTGGTGATTGTTCTGCCTGCACCGCTCTGGGGCAGCTCATCTTTTGCTCTTGAGCGATAGTTGGCGTCGGTTATGTTAGGTATTACCATAAGCTCCATGAATTTTTTTACAAAAGTGGATTTACCAGCTCTTACAGGACCTACTACACCAATATAAATATCCCCTCCGGTCCTTTCTATGATATCATTAAATAGATTAAATTTTTCCATCCCTTTCCCTCCCTTTTGTAGTCCCCCCCTTTCATAGACACAAATTTTTGGTTTTTGGCCTTAAGCTTATCCGAATTTCCTGAGGAGGGGTAGTTGACTTAAATCTACAGTATATATATATGACAAGGCTAAATCTTTATTACTTAAAAAGTAAAAAAACGTGGAAATGAGTTTCCACGTTTTTAATAATTAATAAATTTTTGTGTAATTATATCTTCGTGTTCATGTTTGCCAACTCGGCTCATCAAGGATTTTACCGCCACTTCTGGGTCTTTTCCTTCAAAAAGAACCAGGTATGCTTGTTCAGTTATGGGCATTTCTATTTTGTGCTTTTGTGCCAGCAAAAAAGTTGCTTTAGTTGTATTTATGCCTTCAATTACCATGTTGGTAGATTGTATAACTTCCTCTACAGTTTTCCCCTGACCAATTTGTATACCTGCCCTTCGATTTCTACTAAAATCGCTGCTACATGTGACTATTAAATCTCCAATTCCTGATAAACCGGAAAAGGTGGCAGGGGATGCCCCTAATTTTACCCCAAGGCGGGTAATTTCAACTATGCCACGGGTCATCAATGCCGCCTTGGTGTTATCTCCTAGGCCTAGTCCATCGGAAATCCCAGAACAAATTGCAATTATATTCTTTAAAGCTCCTCCTAGTTCCACTCCTATAACGTCGCTATTTGTATAGACTCGAAAATTACAGTTGATAAGAACATCTTGAACCTTTTCAGCTGCCTGCTCTCCCGAAGAAGCTGCCACAATAGCTGTGGGTAAATTTTTAATTACCTCTTCAGCATGACTGGGGCCAGATAAGGCAACAATGTTTTGAGTCTTAACATTTTCAAGCTCTTCCGCCAAAACTTCTGACATGCGCTTTAAGCTGTTTAGTTCAATGCCTTTTGATGCACTGGTAACAATAACGTCATCTTTTATAAAATTGCTGATTTTCCTTGCCATAGTTCTCACAGCTTGAGATGGCACTGCCACTATTATAATATCAGCTTCAGATACTACTTCCTCCAGATCCGTTGATATATTTATTTTTGGCGAAATCTTTACACCTGGTAAGTATGGTCTATTTTCTCTGGTTTTAATTATCTCATCCGCCAACTCTCGTCTTCTAACCCACAGATATGTGCTGTTATTGTTTTCTGCCGCTACATGTGCTAAAGCAGTGCCCCAGCTGCCAGCACCAATAATTGCAACTTTTAACACAATTAGTCGCTTCCTTTCTTTTGTCGGGGTTTTATTATTATGGGAGTCCCTTCAAATCCAAATACTTGGCGGAGAGTATTTTCTAAATATCTCTCATATGAAAAATGAAATAGTTTTGTATCATTGACAAAAAAGACAAAAGTAGGTGGTTTTACGCTTGTCTGTACAGCATAAAATATCTTCAATTTTTTTCCCTTTATGGTAGGTGGTTCAGATATGGCTGTAGCCTCATTTATTAAATTGTTTAGCGTGCTTGTCTTCACTCTGAGGGTGTAATTTTCCATGACAGTATCAATTAGTGTAAAAATGCGATTAATTCTCTGTCCTGTCTTGGCTGATACATAAACAATTGGCGCATACTGCATAAAAGCTAATTCGGTTCTGATTCTGTTATTAAATTCTTGGACGGTATATGTGTCTTTTTCTACTAAATCCCATTTGTTTACGGCAATTATAGTGGCTTTACCAGCTTCATGGGCTATGCCTGCAATTCGCTTATCCTGCTCTGTTATTTTTTCAGTGGCATCCAATACCATAAGCACTACATCGGCACGATTAATAGCTCCTATGGCCCTTACACTGCTGTAGTACTCCACATCTTCATTGATTTTACTTTTTCTCCTAAGACCTGCTGTGTCGATGAAAAGCATCTTTTTTCCGCCGATTTCAAAGTATGTATCAATGGCATCTCTAGTAGTGCCCGGAATATCGCTGACAATAACCCTTTCTTCACCTAATAAGGCATTTATAAGGGATGACTTTCCCACATTGGGCCTGCCTATTATGGCCACCTTGGTAATATCCTCATCTTCTGGATTATCACCTTGTTTTTCTATATAATCGGTTATTTTATCCAGCAAATCACCAATGGCCAACCCATGGACAGCCGAAATATATATAGGATCACCAAAACCTAACTGATAAAACTCGTAATTATGATATGTTTCACTATAATTATCTACTTTGTTTACAACTAATATAACCGGCTTACCGCTTTTTCTCAACATTTGAGCCACATCTAAATCAGCATGGGTCATACCCTCTTTTGCATCAACCATAAACAAAATTAAATTTGCAGTGTCAATGGCAAAATCCGCCTGTCGTTTCATTTGCCTTAATATAATATCACTAGACGATGGCTCAATGCCTCCAGTATCTATTAGTGTAAAATGTTTCCCATTCCAGTCGGTCTCTCCATATATCCTGTCGCGAGTTACACCTGGTTTATCGTGAACTATGGAAATTCTTCTTCCCATTATTCTGTTAAAAAGAGTTGACTTGCCTACATTGGGCCTGCCAACAATGGCTACAATAAAACTCATTTTTCAAGCCCCCATTGTATCTTATCAGTAAAACACTGATTAAAATTAGCGGTTATTACCTGCACCAATATTATTGTCAAAAAACACAGTTTAGTCAAGTTGGGTCAACATATTTTGTTCTTTAGTTTTCACTTGCATCACAAGTTTAACAAAATCTCTATATCTTTGCTGAATGCCCAATATGGTAAGTGGCCTCCCTATTGTAACTAAACCCAATCTCCTTGAGGCAAAACCTCCTATTTTTGTTATTAAGTTCACGTTTTTTAAAGTGTCTATAATCATTACATCCTGAGTGTTTATCCCTGCATGAGTTAAAAAACTCAATATGGCCCTTTTTACTAATTTTCTCTCACTTCCCATACCCAATATAAAAATCTCAGAATTATATTCGTCCTTCCCCATATAAAAGGGTGTTCCTATCTCAAAAGACTCTGTCTTATCATAATGAGGCAACACTATAAACTCTCTAAATGTGGGTACCCGATTTGAAGGCAACAGTCCCAAGTGAATTGATGCTGCAACTACCGATGAATGTGCACTGCCGTAACAACAGTAAAATATTTTCATCTCCCTACCTCTATTCTCTTATACAAGGTTTGTATTTTACACTGTCAACTACCTTTTTTAACTTTACATAATCTATGCCTTTTACTACAAGTCTTGTACCAATTGAAACCAAGTTTAATCTTCTAATAAGAAAAACACCCAGTCCAAGTAGGCTATTGTAAAAATGATTGAGATCAATAAATACAACCGAGTCAGCTGAAAAACCATAGGTTTCGGCTACTCCCTTCAAAGTTTTTTCTAGAATTGTACCTGACTTTTTAGCGCCTACTACAAATACTTCTCGCCCTTCATCATCTTTGCCAACAGGTATCAGCTCTCCCAGTTCGTGGTCCTTTACGTTGTTAAACAAATGGAGGGTGAAATCTTTTTTTGTTTTAATGCGGCCTATATGCAAGGAAGCAGCTACCATGGCAAGGTAGCTGCCCCAATAGCTAGAATAAATAACTTTCAAACTTACTCCCCCAATTAGCTTACCTTAAAAGTCTAATTTCATCTCAATGGTCTTTTTCTTCTCGGTCGTCACTTTCCTTCTTATCTTCATCTGATTTCGACATTTTTGCACCTAGAAAATTGGCAAATTCCCTGCTGGAAAACCGCTTAACTTTTGCAGTAAGTTCGTTGATACCACCAGTAGAAATTAACATGTAGGCTCCAAATCCTAAAGCTGATATTCCTAAAATCCACAGTAGGGCTCTAGATGCGCCTCCCCCTTCTCCCGGTATTTTTGTAGTTGTGCCTTTACTGGGAGCAGCCTCTTTTGCGTAATCTTCACCATAAAGTGTTGTGGCAATAACATCTGCCATCATATTGGCGCCATCTTGGGCCTTAAATCTCGAATTTGTATAAGTTCCCGCCTCAATTAGTATGTTTCTCGGAGATAAATCCTGATTGTATGCACCTTTACCGTAAAAAATTCCCTTTACAAGACCTGGATATTTTTTGTCAGCAGTAGCCTTTAGCTGTTTGGCAAAATTATCTGTAGCCTCCATTTGAGGATTCTGACGGCCTACCACCAGCTGAATCTTTGCAAGAGATTGTCCGTTCACATTCCCTAAATATTCCTCTGCAGGTACTGCATCACGATGGATATCGATGAGAGCATCAGCGCCACTTTTCAAAAGTTCCGCAGCAGTGCGACGGGACCTTTGGTAGGCCATAGAATCATGAGGGTCATGGGATTGTCTAGATTGGATTACCTTTATACCCTTTTCTTCTAATGCTGCCTTTAGGGCAGCACCAACTTTATAAATACCTCCGTTGTGAGGTATGCTAGCTTTGCCGTCAGTCGGGATATATGACTCATCACTGTGAGTATGGTAAATAGCTACCACTTTCTCTTTCTTTGCACTAGCAGCTTCTAATGAGATAGAGTTGTCTCCAGAAATATCCGCCATACTATCTGAACCGGGATAATTTAAAGCTGCCTCGATATCTACCTTTTCCTTAAATTTTGCATAAGCCTTGTCTCCAGAGATTTTAACAATTTCATATAATTTGTTTTCTTCGTTTAAATACTGGTCACCTACATGCAGTACTCTTGCTGTGGAAAATATTTTTTTGTTGGTTCCTTCTTCGTAAACCACATAATATCCTTTTTCTCTTTCCTCTTCAGCAAAAGCAGTGGGACAGAAAAACCAAAGGATAAGGGCAAAAACAATTGCTGCGCTTACAAGTTTTTTACCTCTATCGGGATTCTTCACTGTTTTCACCTTCTTCTTGAGAATTTTTTTGCCTGACTAAGCTGCTGGCCAGTGAAGACTCCTCTGATTTTTTCTTGGCCCAACTTCCCCCCATAAGTTTTTCTCCAGTCTCCCCCACTATTTCGCACAGCCCAACTGCAATAACGCCTGAAATAACAGCTGCATCTAAAATCCCGGCTCCTCCTATTGTTGTTCCCACAGGTGTTCCGGCTATACCCAGCGCAGAAATTAAGTCGCTTATGACTATGCCTAGGATACCTGCTATAAAGGCACCTCTTCTGGAGCGGCCAAAAATATATGCTACTATTCCTGCAAGAATTGCAAATGCTATAATTGGGTCAATAATCATAGTGCCCGGTTCAGCAGGCAATAGCTTGCCCGCTACAAAAATTGCAACACCAGTTATTAATGATGCCAGGATTGCTCTAAATTTCTCTTGATTGGAATCTGAAGTAAGTATAAGATAAACAGCTAAAATAATAGGGATAACACCGCCGCCAATATTTATGGACATTTGACTTCCTAAGGGAATATTTGGCAAAAAGCTGCCGACTACCATAAGGCCAATAAATATCATTGCCATACTGTCGGTCATATGCATTCTATCTAATACCCTTTGTAGTAGGCCGAAATAAATCAGAATTGCTATCAATAGCAATAGAATTACACCTACGGGCATTGTTATTCTCCTTTCTAGGAAAATGTCTGTCTTTATGTTACCCGTAGGCTTTTAAAAATATACTTTACCTATATCAATTGAAGAACTGCAGCGAGACTGCCTGTTTGGCCCTTATCTTTTCTGTATGAAAAAAATAAATCATTATTGCAGGATGTGCAAAAACCACTTTCCGTGATGTTTTCTGGACTTATTCCCACTTCCTCCAATTGTTTCTTATTGACCAGGACCAAGTCCAGCATCCACTTTCCCTTACCCCTTTCCTGAATTAGTTCATCCCAGTAGCTAAAGGCTCTTTTTATATTTTCTACAACCGGCTCATCAACTTCATAACAGCAGATTTTTATGCATGGCCCTATGCCTACTAATATATTTTTTGGTATAGAGCCAAATTCTTTCATCATTTTAAGCACTGTCTTTTGGCCTATTTTGCTGACAGTGCCTCGCCATCCTGCATGAGTAAGGCCTATGGCAGGAGTTTTTACATCCAAGAAAAACAACGGCACACAGTCAGCATAATATGTCACTAAGGCTACTTGTCTGTCTTTTGTTATTAGTGAATCTGTACTTTTTATATCTGATTCCTTAAATATACCCTTTCCTCTATCTTCAAAAGTTACCACATGAATTTTATCTTTATGGACCTGATCTGAGGCTACGAGATTTTCTTGATTAATATCCAGGGCTTCGCAGAAAAGCCTGTAATTTTCTAGCACGTTTTTTCTGTCATCTTCTTTTTTAAAACCCAAATTTAACTCATGGTACGGTGGACTGCTGACTCCACCTAAACGGGTAGAAAAACCGTGTTTCACGAGGCCAGTTTCCTCAAAAGATGGTATAGTAAGATAAGCAATGGTTCCTTTATAATTTAGTTTGAAAGCCAAGGCTCACACCTCGATTATTTTATTTTGGCAGATTTTACAGGTCCTGCACTTTTCATCTGTGCATCTTGCTGTATGTTTGCCTTCTAATGCCTTATTGTATTCGGAGATAAAATATTCTTTTTTTAATCCTATATCTATGTGGCTCCATGGCAAAATGTCATCGTGGTCTAATTGACGGTGAGCATAATAGCTTATATTTTTTCCTTCAATTTCAGCATTTTTATAAGCAGAGTTGGTGGCACCTTTTTTATAAATCTCATAGAGTAAAAGGCCTGTATGTCTATCCCCTCGAGCAAGGGCTGATTGAATTTCTGAAAGGCGAGGGCTTTCAAAAATCACCTTGATTCCCATAGGTCTCAGCCGGCTTTGAAGGAAGTTAATTTTGTCATTTAGCAATTTTACAGGTTCCATTCCAAGCCACTGAAAAGGCGTAAATGGCTTGGGAATAAAGGGATTTACACTAACAGTCATTGTGCCCAATTTATTGCCTATGCCTTTCATGTATTCCTTTAAAAATGTTAAAAAATGTACCATTTCCTTCAAGTCATCTTCAGTTTCCTCGGGCAAACCAATGATGTAGTACAATTTTACGTTATTGACACCAAAATTGTGTGCCAATTTAACGGAGTTTATTACATCTTCATCGGTTATCCCCTTATTTATCACTTTCCTTAACTTTTCTGAACCTGCTTCCGGTGCTATAGTCAATGTCTTATGGCCACTGAAGGCCAAACCATTCATGAGGGGCTCTCTCAAGGTATCTGCCCGTAAAGAGGACACGGAAAATTTAATATTCATCTCTATCAGTTTCTCAGCTAGCTGGTCAATATAAGGATAATCTGATATTGCTGCTCCCACAAGACCTATTTTGTCTTTGTACTTTGAGCCAAATTCTGCCCGCTCTAAAACCTTATCTAACGTCCTGTAGCGGGGCGCTCTATAACAGTATCCTGCCATGCAGAATCTACAATTTCTTCCACATCCCCTAGATACTTCTATCAGAAACATGTCTTTAAATTCAGTATATGGTGTTAAAATTACAGATTCTGTATTGTATTTGTTTAAGTCTCTCACCCAACGCTTTGAAACAGAGCTGGAAACAAAGTCATCGTTTTTAATATCCAAAACCTTTCCCTGTTTATCATATGTTATTTTGTAAAAAGCCGGGACATAAACGCCCTTTATTTGAGATAGTGCTTCCAGAATCTCCTGCTTGTCCCTACTTTGAAATCTCTTATACTCTTCTAATATTTCATGAATTACCTCTTCTCCCTCACCTATAACAAAAAAATCTACAAAGGGAGATAGAGGTTCAGGATTAAAAGTAGCTGCAGGGCCTCCTGCCATTATCAATGGTCTGTTGCGATTTTGGGAAAAAACAGAGATATGGGCAGATTCAAGGATTTTTATTATATTGATATAGTCTAACTCAAAGGAAATTGAAAATCCCACTATATCATATTCATTTAAAGGTTTGTCCCCTTCCAGAGTATAAATATCATTTGTATTTCCAGTGCTTTTTGGCATAAAGGCTCTATGACATAGTGCATCGTCTCTGGAATTTATCTGATAGTAAATCGAATGGAAACCCAGATTAGACATTCCCATATGGTATGTATTGGGATATACTAATGCCACATTTATGGGTACAGATCCTTTAATTTTTATGGGCAAAAAATTTTTTTCCCTGGATAAGAATTTGCGCATGTTCTCATTATATTTTTTTGCAGACATGATTCCTCCAAAAATTATCTATCCTGTTTTAATCTTTTGATTTCTTCAATATAAGAATCAATATCCTTGAATTGTCTATAAACTGACGCAAACCTTACATAAGCCACTTCATCTATTTCTTTGAGTCTGTCCATGACCATTTCTCCGATTCTTTTACTTTCCACTTCCTGTTCCATGTTGTTTTTAAGTTCTTTTTCTATGTCATTAGCAATGTTTTGAATCATTTCGATAGAAATAGGCCGTTTCTCACAAGCTTTAAGTAAACCATTTATTATTTTATGGGTATCAAAAACTTCCCGCATTCCACTCTTTTTAATAACGGTTAAAGGCAGTTCATCTACCCTTTCGTACGTGGTAAATCTCTTTTTACATGATGGGCATTCCCGGCGTCTCCTAATAATTGTCCCTTCTTCAGTGGGTCTTGAGTCCATAACCTTACTTTCCATATTGCCGCAAAAAGGGCACTTCATACTGCCACCTCCTTGTTATAAACATTATACTGTTTTTTATGGCAAATATAAAGCAAGTTAAAACTTTAGACTTTGCCGGAACTCATATAGTTTGGTAATTCTACAAGGATCACATCAGAACCGATTGTCTTGATTTGCTCCCATGGAATTACATAATCTCCAGATTTTGAAAACAGGCTAAATATTTTACTGTGGCCAGGAATAATTATGGATTTTATCATGCCCTTTTCCAAATCTATATCTAAATCCGTCACATAGCCCAGCCTCTTGCCATCGACTATATTTATAACTTCCCTTTGCCTCAATTCAGAAGTCTTCATCATTGTCATAACCCCCTTCCATGATTAAACGAAAATAACATTATTATAGTATTATATTCACATAATCTTAAAAATGTGAAAAAAACAAGGCCCTTTTAGGCCTTAGTTTCCACTGACACTTTTAACAATATAATTTTTTGCTACAACATTCATGGAGGTTAAATTTTTAGTGTTATATGCTACTATGCTTTTGGGAGCAATGTAGAAATTCATGAACAAAAGCAATGCTAGTACAAATACGGCAAATCTATTTAAAAACAATTTCATATTATCATCTCCATATTAAATATATTTTCTCATGTGTTTAAGTGCTGCCTTTTCAAGTCGTGAAACTTGTGCTTGTGATATACCGATCTCTTGAGCAACTTCCATTTGAGTTTTTCCTTCAAAAAATCTCAAATTCAAAATCTTCTTCTCTCTTTCACCTAATTTTTGCATTGCTTCTTTAATTGAAATACCTTGGAGCCATTGGTCATCCTTGTTTTTTTCATCACTAATTTGGTCCATTACAAAAATAGGATCTCCATCATCATGGTAAATGGGTTCAAAAAGTGAAATGGGTTCTTGAATAGCATCCAATGCGAAAACTATCTCTTCACTAGGCATATTCATTTCTTTAGCTACCTCGCTTATAGATGGCTCTCTAGAATTTTTTGTAATTAAACTATCTCTCACTTGAAGAGCTTTATATGCAATATCTCTTAAAGATCTGCTAACTCTAATTTGATTGTTGTCTCTAAGATATCTTCTAATTTCACCTATTATCATAGGCACAGCATATGTTGAAAACTTCACATTTTGGCTTAAATCAAAGTTATCTATAGCTTTCATAAGCCCTATGCAGCCTACTTGAAACAGGTCATCTACATATTCTCCTCTATTGTTAAACCTTTGGATTACACTCAATACGAGCCTAAGATTGCCATTTATTAGTTTTTCCCGTGCTTCTTTGTCTCCCTTTTTAACTTGTAAAAAAAGTTCTCGCATTTTGGCATTGGAAAGCACTGGGAGTTTAGATGTATTTACTCCACATATTTCAACTTTATTTACAATCAAAGAAACCTCCCCCTGTCTTCCCAAGTTTTCATTTAAAGTTTTGCCATAGGGAGAGGTTTTTATACATGCTTTCTATTAAATTACATCATGCGAACCATTTCTTTTTTAAGACGCTTTATAATTTTCTTTTCAAGGCGGGAAATATATGATTGTGAAATACCTAAAAGGTCTGCCACCTCTTTTTGTGTTTTTTCAACTCCTCCATTTAATCCAAAGCGAAGTTTTATAATGCACTGCTCCCGTTGGGATAGTCTCTTCATAGCTTCTTTAAGGAGCTCTCTATCTACTTCATCCTCAATATACTTGTATATCATATCATTATCAGTGCCTAATATATCTGACAATAATAGTTCGTTTCCGTCCCAATCGATGTTTAGAGGTTCATCAAAAGACACTTCTACTCTAGTTTTATTATTCCGCCTCAAGTACATTAATATTTCGTTTTCGATGCATTTGGAAGCATATGTAGCAAGCTTTATTTTTTTATTAGGATCAAAAGTATTAATGGCTTTTATAAGGCCAATAGTTCCAATAGATACTAAATCTTCAATACCTACTCCTGTATTTTCAAACTTGCGAGCAATATAAACAACTAATCTAAGGTTGCGTTCAATTAAAACACTTTTTACACCTGAATCTCCCTTTTCCAGTTTGTGCAAGTAGAATATTTCTTCATCAACAGTAAGCGGAGGTGGCAATGCTTCACTGCCGCTGATGTAGTAAATTACGGACTTTTTTAATATGCCCAGTTGTTTTAACAACTTTATAATTGCTAATTTTATTTTTTTAAACTTTAGCATTTACTATTCCTTCCCCCTAATGAATTTTTTCATTCATTTAAAAGGACGGGATTCAAGAGAGCCCTATAAGTTCCCTCAGGTGAAAGGACCCTCTGATATATTCCTATAACTGCTTCTTTTGTTGTTTTGATTTTATCATTGTGCTGTATTTTGACTATATCTGGTTTAAATCCTATCATTAAGCCTTTTCGTTTGCCGATACTTTCGTAGGGAATTATTCTAAACCTATTGGCCAAGTTTGAATTCCCTAAAATTTCTCCCAAGGTCGCAAGGTTCTCTTCTGGACCTTTTTCAAGGATTGCTTGCAAATCTTTGCTGAAAACGTCTTTTATGGCATCTAATTCTACAATTATGACAGGGTAGTTGGATACAGGGTCAAAAAGATCATTACCTGTGTCGATGAGGCCTTTAATTTCTATGGGTTTATCCTCGATTACTATTGTGGTAAGAGCCAAAAATGTATCCTTGGATAATATATTGTACAATAGTGGCCATAGATGTTTTAAAAATAAAAACAGTGTAAGGGCTGAAACAAGTAATATCCACCATGGAACTGAAATATTATTAAATATGAGAGCATCGGTTATTGGATTTTGTCTGAGATTAAGTAAATAAAAAAATGCTAAGACACCACCGCCCGTCATAAAAGATATCAGATAAAAAAAGCTGAGGACCTTTAAAAAATCTCTGAAGCTTTTAGGCTGAAAGGTAACTAAAATCATGACTGCTGAGATTGCTACTTTCACAGGAAAAGATTGTAGTGCTGCAAATTTTTCTGAAACAACACTTAGCAAAAACAAACATCCAAGTATTGCTCCAAGAATCATCCTGGAAAATGTTTTATTTAAGTTTAAAACCAATGCAACAAAATATAGTATCATGTAATTCATCAAAAGATTTATTAATAGCACTACATCAAAATATAAAACCATATGCCCTCCTCTTAAAAAGTCCAGTCTATAAAAAATCTATATTCGTTGTTCTTGTCCATTATGATTATTTTAACATTAAAAGAATCAAAAAAATGTCAGTTCTTGCCTTTAGAAAAAAATAAAGAGCACATTTTTTTGTGCTCTTATCGCTTTCTATTTCTCCTTAAAAACGCTGGTATATCAAGGTCTTCATCCATAAAACTTCCTACCTCGAATTCTTCTATATCCAAAGATTTTTCTCTGGGTTTGTCAAAGCCTGTAGCTATTACTGTAATTCTAATCTCATCTTGCAGACTTTCATCGATTACTGCACCAAAAATTATGTTGGCTTCAGGGTCGGCAACCGACGAAATGAGCTCTGCTGCCTCATTGACTTCAAGCAGACCTAGGTTTGCGCCCCCAGTAATATTTAACAGTATGCCTTTTGCCCCTTCTATTGAAGTTTCAAGTAGGGGACTTGATACAGCCTGTTTTGCTGCTTCAGTGGCTCTATTTTCACCAGAGCCCCTGCCTATTCCCATATGTGCCAGCCCTGTATCTAACATTATGGTCCTGACATCTGCAAAATCTAAGTTAATTAAACCAGGGACAGCAATTAGATCTGAAATTCCTTGAACACCTTGTCTTAATACGTCATCCGCCATTTTAAAAGCGTCGATAATAGAAGTTTTCTTTTCTGCTATGGACAGCAATCTATCATTTGGAATGGTAATCAAAGTATCCACATTGTTTTTTATTTCATTTATGCCCATTTCCGCATTGGTCTGACGCCTTTTTCCTTCAAAAGTAAAAGGCTTTGTCACAACACCTACTGTTAATATTCCAAGACTCTTGGATATTTCAGCTACTACTGGTGCTGCACCAGTACCGGTGCCCCCGCCCATTCCTGCTGTAATAAAAATCATATCCGCCCCTTTAAGGGTTTCTTCGACTAGGTCTCTGCTTTCTTCAGCTGCTTTTTTGCCTATTTCAGGATTGGCGCCTGCACCAAGGCCTTTAGTGAGCTTTTCGCCTATTTGTATTTTTTTATCGGCTTTGGATAAATAAAGAGCCTGGGCATCAGTATTAACCGCAATAAACTCTACTCCTTTCAGGCCTGCATCTATCATTCTATTTATTGCGTTATTGCCACCGCCGCCGATTCCTACGACCTTGATATTAGCGAATTGTTCTAATTCTACATCAAAATCAAGCACGTCAATACCTCCCAAATGTTAAAAATACTCTCTCAAAAATCGCTTTGCCCTTTCTAAAAATCCGGAAGCCGACCTTTCTTTCATGGTAGAATTTAAATTAAAAGCCTTATGTTTAATAACGTAATGTAGAAGACCCAAAGCTACCGTAAATGTCTGATCCTCACCATATGAATCTGTAATTCCTATTCTCACGGGAAATTCGAATAACCCTTTAGACATTTCAAGAAATCCTTTAATATGTACAAGACCACCGCCGGTAAAAACTATGCCGGCAGGCAACATGGTCTTTAAATTAAACCCCGCAATACTATTGACAATATAAGACAAAATTTCTTGAACACGGGGTTCAACAATTGCTGCTAAATCCTTCTGGGAAATTTTTCTAGGCACAGCATCTCCTAAACTCTGTATTTCTATATCTGGCTTATCATAGGCAAGGCTCGATAAAGCACAAGCATATCTGCATTTGACTTCTTCTGCTTGCGCATATGGGAGCCTGAGACCAATAGCTATGTCATTTGTAATTAAATTTCCCCCTATGGGAATCATATCATAAGCACTAATGCATCCCTCTTGAAACACAGCTATTTCAGTAGTTCCAGCTCCTACATCTACCAATGCCACTCCCATATTCATTTCATCATCCGTCAAAAACATTTCCGCTGCAGCTAGGGGTTTTAAAATCATGGATTCTACAGATAAGCCCGCTTTTTGCACACAGCGGGCAATATTTTGTATTGCCGTCAGCAGGCCTACTACTATACATGCTGAAACCTCAAGCCTTGTTCCCAACATCCCTACAGGATCTTTAATGCCATCGCAGCCGTCAACGATAAACTCTCTAGGTATAACATCTATAATTTCCCTGTCATAGGGTATTGCCATTATTTTGGCAGCCTGTATTACTCTTTCCACATCTTGGGGACTTATCTCTCTGTCGTTTCTGGGAATGGCAACAACTCCACGATTATTAAGCAGTGTAATATTGCCTCCCGACAACCCTATAACTACATGGGTGATTTTGGTATTTGACATTTGTTGGGCCAGCTCAACTGCTTCTCTTATACTATGAACCACTAAATCTATGTTTATAACAGCACCTTTTTTAATTCCTGCTGCTTGAGATATTCCATATCCCAATACGTCTATATTTCCTGAAGGAGTTATTTCTCCAACCATGCAACAAATTTTTGATGTTCCTATATCTAAACTGGCTATAATGTTGCCTTTTCCCAAACTTACACCTCCCCTTGCCTGTTGGGCAGGTCGCTTTACATATTAAAATTCAACATGTGAATTGGATTTTCCTTTTTATTTTTTATTATTTTTTAAAAATAACCTCTTCACTATACTTCGGCGTATTATGGCAAGATTTTGGAATATCCTTACACCAAAAGCAAAAATGGCGGCAAGGTAGAGCTGTATTCCCAATCTATCTCCAAAATACGCTAACAGCCCTGCCATTAATGCGTTGCTAAAAAAACCTGTTATAAAAATATTAATATCGAAACTATCTTCTTCTAAGGCTTTGATACCGCCAAAAACCGAATCGAGGGCAGCCAAAATTGAGATGGATACATATGGGGCATAAATGGTAGGCACTGTAATAGGGGAATAAAAACCTATCAACAAACCTAAAAGAAGCCCTATGAGGACATATAACATATTATTTTTCACCTGCCTTAACAGGTTTTAAATACTTAAATTGAATGGGGCCGGTATAAGCGGGAATCTCGATTTTATCCTGCTTTTTTATACTTACCTGAATCCCAAAGACTTGTAGAGATTCTATAACTCCACCGCGCATTTTCAGTGCTGTTTCTAAGATTTCAGGGTCTCCCACCGCATGGATAACAAATGGAGGTGCAAGTTTGACTGAATTAATAATGATGGTAGGCCCTACACATCTTATTTCACTTGTTGTTATTATTCTCTGCCCGTTTACTGACACTGCCTCAGCCCCGGCAGCAAATAGTTCATTTATTACTTTCAACAGGTCTTCATCGTGAATTAGGAACAGATTTGGATCTTCTCCCGGTTGCCTTGGTAGGATGCTGTCATCTAGTGTAATAACTACACCTTGACCGGTGCCTGCTATTAATCCCGCATGCATTCGTACTTTTTCTAATTCCTTTTTCATAGCTTCAGTAAAACTGCTTATTTCAGAAGCAGCATTTTCGTATTCAGTTATTCTATTTCGAAGCTCCACTAATTCCCTTTTATACATATCCCGTTCTTCGGTAACTGTCTTTAACTGTGTGGAAAGCTCCTGAGCTCTCTGAATGGAAGTTACATTTCCATCTGTCTGCACACTCCTAAATTGAGCAACAAGCATTAAGCCCAATAAAAAGCTGATAATTGCTATCATAAAGTGCGCTTTTGTATTTTCCTTCATTGCTTACCTCCTCTCCGACTGTCACTGTTTGAAAACGGTTTGAAAATTGGTGTATTGTGACTTATATCCAGCAAGCCTTTGCCTATATTTCTATCTCTAAGATCTGCCAACAGTTCCTGCATAGTTGTTATTTTTTTATCATCCCATTTTCCTAAAAAAACCTGGTAGCCATCTAGCGTATATAAATAAAAAGATGGTTCATTGTTGCCATCGATAACCAGGTTGATTTCTGAAAGCTCGTGTAATATTGGTTTTGCAGTCTCTATTAATTTTAGCAAGACTTCAAAATGGGCGGAATCCCCTTCAAATACTGGCTTTTTTGCGATCTTAGCATCAATTACTTTTAAACCAGTAATAACTGGTATTTCATAGGTTTCAAGCCTTGATACGAATTTAACAGTAATGCCTTGGGTATCTATTAAAGCAAAACTACTTAAATAATTTAAAGCAGCTGCAATTTCTCTTTCTTCCACTTCCAACAACAGAGTATCTGGGAGTTTATAGTGAACATTTACATCCTTTATTGGTATTGTAGCCTGCAAGGCATCTATAATTTGTTTTTCTTTTATTGAAAGTAAGTTCATACCATAATAATTATCAACGGCTGCTAAAATCTCCTCAGTGGGTATAGTCTCATTTCCGAGAATTTGTATGTTTTTTATCGCAAAAAAAGAGCTGCAAACCATTGGCATCAATGTTATTATACATAAAAAAGCTAGTGACAACAATAGTCTTTTATAGTTAATCTTCCTTTTTCTTCTATTGCCATAATTATAATATCTAGCTTGATTCCTTCTATCCATACAACCACTTGTCCTTTTTTTTAGTAAAAATAACATTACTGCAAAAAATTACAGTAAATAAATGTCTTTTTGAAATATTTATATTATATTTTGTCTTTTTTGACAATTTTAGCCCCCAGAGCTGCCAGGTTTCCTTCTATATTTTCATATCCTCGTTCTACATAGGAGGCCCCTTCTACAATGGTTTCTCCTTTAGCAGCTAGAGCAGCTAAAATCAGAGCGGCACCCGCCCTTAGATCCTTAGCTTCAACTATTGCACCGGAAAGTTGCTTAACTCCTTTTATTATAGCCGTATTGCCATTTATGGTAATATCGGCACCCATTCTCCTTAGTTCTTGAGCATGTTTAAATCTACTTTCAAAAATTGTCTCTGTGAGTATAGAAGTCCCTTCAACCGTGGCCAGAAAGGCCATCATGGGTGCTTGCATATCTGTGGGAAAACCAGGATATGGCAGTGTTCTGATACTGTCCAATGAAACTAGGGGTCTGTCAACATATAATTCAATTTCACCATTCCTACTGTTTATCACACACCCAGTTTCTCTTAATTTGGCAAGGATGGGCTCTAAATGTTCGGAAATAACGTTGGTAAGCTGAATGCGACCCCTTGTAATTGCTGCTGCTGCCAGGTATGTCCCCGCAACTATTCTGTCTGGTATTATGGTGTAGTTATTGACGGGTTTTAAGTCTTCTATTCGGCAGCCTTCAATCTTTATTGTATCTGTACCCGCTCCTTTTACATGAGCACCCATTCTGTTTAAAAAGTTTTGCAAATCAACTATTTCAGGTTCTTTTGCCACATTTCTAATTATAGTAGTTCCTTCTGCAAGGACTGCAGCCAGCATTAAATTTTCGGTGGCACCTACACTTGGAAAGTCCAGGTGTATGTCAGCTCCTTTTAATCCATCGGTCTTTGCATTGAGAAAACCATGTCCCCCGCTAAAATCTACACCCATTAAAGAAAGGCCTTTCAAATGTAAATCAATTGGTCTTGGACCTATTTCGCAACCGCCCGGATATGATACTTTAGCTCTTCCGAATCTGCCAAGCAAGGCTCCCATCAGCACAATAGATGAGCGCATCTTTCTCATCAAGTGCTCAGGTACATCAAACTTGTTTACATTTTTAGAGTCTATTTCAAGGACATTATCCTTTACAGCTATATTTGCACCTAAGTGTGATAGTATCTGGTTCATGACTTCTATATCCTTGATTTTCGGCACATGGCAGATTGTGTTTTTTTTACCATTTAGTATAGTTGCAGCTAAAATTGGAAGGCTGGAATTTTTAGAACCCTGTACCCTTATTTTCCCAGAAAGAGCCTCTCCTCCTTGAATAATATACATCCCCGCTTAATTCACCTCCGGAATATTGCCAATTACCTCCTTGGGGAAAGATTTTAGTTTGTAAACTATGCTATAGGCTGTATCACTTATATCTCCTGCACCAATAGTCAAAATGTAATCTCCTGGCGCTACTTTATCGATGATATAATCTGGGATATCCTCTTTTTTCTTAATTAGCACCACTTTTTTCCCGTTATCCTTTAATGATTCAGCTATAAGTTCAGAGGATACTCCATTAATAGGCTTTTCCCCTGCACTGTAAATATCTGTTAAGATTATCTCATCTGCATCACCAAAAGCTGAACCGAATTCTTTTACCAGGTTTTGAGTTCTCGTGTATCTATGAGGTTGAAAGATGGCATAAATTTTTCTCGGTTTACAGGTTCTGGCGGCTTTTAGTGTAGCTTTTATCTCAGTAGGGTGATGGGCATAGTCGTCAATTATTTTTATTCCCTCTATATCCCCTACTACTTGAAACCGACGTTGAACCCCTTGAAAAGTCTTAATGGCTTCTCTCATGCCATCTGTGCTTATTCCCAGGCGATTTCCCACCGCAACAGCTGCGGTAGCATTAAAAACATTGTGCAGGCCAGGAACATTTAGCTCATATTCCCCTAAAAATTTATCTCTAAAATATATATCAAAACGGGTTAAAAAACCTTCCATTCTTATATTTTTAGGCTTAAAATCCGAATTATGATTTATTCCGAAGGTATAATACTCTTTATCTATATCTTTTATCATCTCACGGACATATTCATTGTCATTTCCCAAAACAATGAAGCCGTCTTGTTTAACATTGTTTATAAATGTCTTAAAAGCCTTTTTCATATTTTCCATATTTTTATAATAATCCATATGGTCATTTTCAATATTTGTCACTACGGCAATATAAGGTTTTAGTTTCATGAAGGAGCCGTCACTTTCGTCTGCTTCCGCTACAAGAAATTCCCCATTTCCCAAAGTGGCATTGCCCCCAATATCATTCAATTCACCGCCGATTATGACAGTGGGATCGAATCCATTTTTCTCCATGATCAGGGATATCATTGAAGTTGTCGTTGTTTTGCCATGGGCGCCAGATACAGCAATCCCTTTCTTGGACTTCATCAGCAAACTAAGCATGTCAGCCCTGTGCACAACCGGAATATTTAATTTTATAGCTTCAACGTACTCCGGGTTAGTTTTTGGGATAGCAGAAGACACAACTACTAAATCTGCTCCTTTGACATTTGAAACATGATGGCCGATAAAGACCTTAGCACCTGCGTCTTTTAGTCGAATCAAAGCTTCTGAAACTTTTAAATCAGAACCTGAAATAGTATATCCCATATTCATCAATATTTTTGCTATACCGCTCATGCCTGAACCGCCGATTCCGATAAAATGAATTCGATTAACATTCCCTGTCAAAGTATTCGCTCCTTCCATGAGACTAAACAATGATGTATATAATATATTATGCAAAATAATCAAAGGTGTTACTATTATAATGCTTGTACAAATTCATATTAACACAATGTAAACCCTAAGTAAATATTTCACTTACTTTACCAGTTTCAGTACTTCCGCCAGAATTTTTTCAACAGCATCTTCCATCGCTAAATTTTTGCTGGCCATGGACATCTTATGTAAACGATTCTCATCAAAAATTATATCTTCTATGGTTCTGATAAGACTTTCCCCTGATAGTTTATCCTCATGCAAGACTACAGCAGCACCCTCGTTTTCCATGTATCTGGCATTGTATTCTTGATGATTATTGGCTGCTGTGGGAAGGGGTATTAAAATTGCAGGTTTTCCGCAGACGCTGAGTTCAGATATGGTGAGAGCTCCAGCTCGAGAAATAACTAGATCAGCTGCCGCATAGGCATCTTGCATCTCATAAATATATGGCCTTACAATAATATGTCCTAACCTATCTAGGGTTATTCCTTTATTTGCCAGAGCATTTTTTATATTATCATAGTGATTTTTACCTGTTATGTGTATCAACTGAAATTTTCTAGTATCCTTTATGACTTCTATCATATGGCAGATGGCATCATTTATTCGGGCTGCCCCCTGACTGCCACCAAAGCTCAAAACCACAGGAATGTCAGAAGAGAGGCCAAACTTTTTGAGGGCAGTATGGCGGTTGCCTTTTGATATTTCACTTCTTACCGGATTTCCTACGAGAAAGGTCTTTTCTTTTGGAAAGTATTTGATAGAATCGGAGAAGCTTATAAATATTTTGTCTACAAAGCGAGACAGTATTTTATTTGTAACACCAGGAGTGACATTTTGCTCGTGGACAGCAGTAGGGATTCCCATAATGGAGGCAAAAAACAGGACAGGACCTGCCACATAACCTCCCGTCCCAATAACTATATCGGGTTTTTCCTTTTTTATTAGGCTAAAGGAATCAATAGCACCATGGACTAATTCTTTAATTGATATAAGAGTATCTAAGGACAGTTTACGTCGAAAGCCTTTTACCCTTATAGTCTTTAAAGGAAAGCCTGCCTTTTTAACTAATTCTTTTTCAAGACCCCTGTCTGTTCCTACAAAGAGTACTTCATAATCGGGAAAAGTTTTTTTTAAGCCTTCTGCAATGGCTATTGCTGGATATATATGCCCACCGGTCCCACCACCGGCTAAAATAATTTTTTGTGGGGACATTTCACTTAACCTCCGCATATCTTGAGATGTTCAACAAAATACCAATCTGACTCATTGTTATAGTCAGTGAAGAGCCGCCATAACTTATGAAAGGCAGTGGCATCCCGGTAACTGGCACTGATGCCGTTACCACCGCCACATTTATTAAAAATTGTAAAGCTATAAGGGTGGTTATACCTGTAGCCATAAGTTTCCCAAATACGTCTGGAGCCGCCATAGCCGTCCTGTATCCTCTCCAAATAAAAAACATAAAAGCTATGATTACAAAAGCTGCTCCTATAAATCCTAACTCTTCTCCAATAACTGAAAATATAAAATCTGTTTGGGGCTCAGGGAGATAAAAAAATTTTTGTCTGCTCTGCCCGATGCCTACGCCAATTAGGCCACCTGAACCCAATGCGTACAGAGACTGAATGATATGGTACCCCTCTTCACTGGGGTTTTTCCATGGGTCTAAAAACGAAAGTATTCGCTTTAGCCTATAAGGTTTGCTGATGGCAAGCATCACTGCAAGGACTGACCCACAAGCTCCCAAACCAATCATGTGAGTTATCTTGGCTCCACCTACGAAAAGCATGATGAAGGTTGTCATTCCAATGAGAACAGTTGCGCTGAGATGGGGTTCTTTTAAAATTAAGCCACAAATTACTCCCATAACCAACAAAAAAGGAAGGATGCCATCAAAAAAAGAACGCACCTTTTCCCCTTTCCGCTCTAAGCCGCATGAAAGATATATGATCATGCCAAGTTTTGCAATTTCAGAAGGTTGAATAGTCAAAGCTCCTACGCCAATCCACCGGCGAGCTTCATTGACCTTTTTTCCGATTCCTGGAATTAACACTAGCACCAGCAATAAAAACATAATAAAAACTATCAGTTTTTCGTATTTTTTTATCTTCCAGTAGTCATAGTTCATGAAAAATATCATTGCTATAAAACCTAGCATAGCCCAAATTAATTGACGTTTAAAGAAGTAAAAACTGTCATTGTAAAAATAATATGCTCTCACACTGCTGGAGCTAAATACCATTATTAGTCCGAAACACACAAGGATTAATACTGTAAAGAGTATAGCAAAATCCGGCGGCTTTCGGGACACATAAATCACTCCTTCAATCTTTCAAAGAATATACCATTTCTTTGAAAAGCCGACCCCTTTCCTCAAAACTTTCAAACATATCCCAGCTGGCACAGGCAGGAGATAAAAGCACAGCATCTCCAGGCTTTGCCGCATCATAGGCAAGTTTTACCGCTTGCTGCAAGGAAGTTGCTTTTTGGATATCTAAAAAACCATTCTCTTTTGCAGTTTCTTCAATAATAGGAGCTGTATCTCCAATTAGAATGAGTTTTTTAACCTTTCCATTAAAGGTTTTTACAAAATTTGTATAATCGCTATTTTTATCATATCCACCGGCAATAAGTACGATGGGTTCCTTTAAAGCTTCTATAGATTTTTGAGCAGCATAGGGATTAGTGGCTTTTGAATCGTTAAAAAATTTAACATTATTAATTTCTGTAACAAACTCCAGGCGATGCTCTACACCGTGAAAATCCTTGAGGGTCTCCGCCATATTATTTAAATTAACCTTGCAAATCCATCCAACACAAGCTGCTGCCAATGCGTTTTCTAAATTGTGGCTGCCTTTTATCCCGAGTTCCTCAGCCTTGAGCAGTGGGTAAATTTTTCCATTTTCTCTTATTACTATTACACCATTTTTAACGTATATACCCCGGGGAAGTTCCTCTTTTTGACTGAAGAAAAAGATTTTTGATTTGATTCGATTGACAAAAGACTTAACAATAGGGTCATCATAGTTCAGTACCGTGTAATCTTCTTCTGTCTGGTTTTCAAAGATCCTAGCTTTAGCTTCTATATAATTTTCAAAAGTCTTGTGACGATTTAAATGATCTTCTGTGATATTTAATATTACGCTTATTTTAGGCCTAAAATGCATTATATTTTCTAATTGAAAGCTGCTAACTTCCACGACTAAATAATCTTTGCTGTCAGCTTTCTCAACTTCTTTAATCAAAGGAATGCCGATATTACCAGCTAAGGTGATATTATTGCCATTATTTTTAAGTATTTCACCAATTAAAGTGGTAGTCGTGGTTTTGCCGTTTGTGCCGGTAACTGCAATTATGGGGGCTTTTGCAAACCAAAACCCTAGTTCCAATTCACTGATAATTGGTATATCTCTTTTTCTGGCTTCATATAAAAGTTCTAAATCACTGGGGACACCAGGACTGAGCACAATGAGATCACATTCGTTTAAAAGGGTATGGGGATGTTCTCCCAAGACTAACTTTACACCCATTAATTCTAATCTGTCAGCATCCTTTAAATTATCTCTTGTTTTTAAATCACTGGCAGTCACTTTTGCCCCTAAATTTGCCAGCTCAACAGCAGCAGCAACACCACTGCGAGCCAACCCTAATATCAGCACATTTTTCCCCTTAAGTTCCACTTTCAGATTTCCCCTTTCTTTATATTATTACATAATTACCCCCTTATACGTAAGGAGTCCTAAGATCCCCGCAATAAAAGTAATCAGCCAAAAAACGTGGACTACCTTCCGCTCGCTCCAACCACACAATTCAAAATGGTGATGAATAGGACTCATTTTAAATATTCTCTTTCCTGTAAGTCTAAAAGATATGACCTGCAAAATAACCGAAATGGTTTCAATTATAAAAATGATGCCAACTATTGCCAGAAAAAGATGGCTGCGAGATAAAACGGTTATGGCCGCCAGAGCACCTCCTAAGCCCAAGGAGCCAGTATCTCCCATAAAAACCTTCGCTGGATGATAATTAAACATCAAAAAACCTAAACAGCCTCCAGTTATGGCACAGCTAAAGATGGCTAGATTTAAATTGCTTTCCATTAGAAGGGCTGTATAGAAAAACCCTATTATGGCTACGATACCAGAGACTAAGCCATCTAAGCCATCGGTGAGATTTACACTGTTAACTGTACCCAAAATAATAAATATAACGGTAAAGGGAATGTAAAATAGGCCTAGGTCTAGCCTTCTATTTGAAAAGGGAACTAAAATTTCCGTGGGATTGGCATAGTTTGAAAACACATAAACTATCAAGACTGCTGAGAGTATAAGTTGAAACAGCAGTTTTTGGTTGGCTCTAAGGCCTAAAGACCTTTTTTTAATAATCTTTATAAAATCATCGGCAAAACCTATTAGGCCAAATCCAATCATAAAAAAAATAACTGCCGCAGTATCAATATTAATACCTGAAAATAGCATAGTTGCCAGGGCGATGGCGGGGATAAAAATAATACCACCCATGGTGGGAGTCCCTGTTTTTGACAAATGGCGCTTAGGACCATCACTTCTTACCCTTTGCCCAAACTTGAGTTTCTCTAGTATTGGTATTAACAATATTCCCAGCACAGCAGTAATTATAAATGAGACTAGAGCTGTAAAAAATTCCACACCCAATTTAAGACCTCCTGACCAATAGTTCCGTTATTTGTTCCAACTTCAATCCACGAGAAGCTTTCACCAAAATTATATCACAATCTTTTACAAGGTCTTGTATTTCCAATGATGCCTCTTTTACTGTTGGGAATGTATAGATACAGGTGCTGTCAATTTTCCCTCGCAGCGCTCCAGCTTTTATACTTTCAGCAAAATTGCCTATGGCAATAATTTTGTCCGCTCTCTTTGCCGCATATTCACCGATTTTAAAGTGGGCATCTTCGGCTAAATTGCCTAGCTCCAGCATGTCCCCCAACACAGCAGCTTTTTTCTTCCCCTGTCCTCTCTGACACAGGAGCTCCAGGGCAGCTTTCATGGAGTCTGGATTGGCATTATATGCATCGTCGATTATTTCAGCTCCAAAAAAGGATTTTTTTAGTTGAAGCCGCATCTCTGGCAATTTTAAGTTTTGCAAACCCCATTGTATTTCTTCTTTGGTTAAGCCCAATTCAAAACCTACTGCAATGGCAGCCAAAGCATTATTTACATTGTGAATTCCCGGAAGTGTCATCTTAAATGTTATCTCACCGTAACAGCCGTATATGTCAAACTGAACTCCTGTATCATCAGATACTAAGTTTTTTGCTCTGATATGGCCCCGCTCCCGGCCAAAGAATACCGCTTTAGGTATTATCTTGTCTTTTTCGTTCCATAATTCCACACTGTCGGCATGAAGCACCGCAATATCATTTTTTGTAAGAGGCTCCAGTATTTCCATCTTGGCCCGTGCAATGTTTTGTTTGTTTCCCAGCTTTTCTATATGTGCAACGCCTATATTTGTTATAACAGCCACTTTGGGCTTTACCACATTTGTCAGTCTTTGAATTTCTCCCAGACCACTCATTCCCAGCTCTACCACGCCCATATCGTGACAATCATCCAATTGAAAAAGGGTAAGAGGTAAGCCTATTTCATTGTTTAAATTCCCTGGTGTCTTTAAAACATTAAATCTGGTATTTAATATCTCTGCAATCATTTCTTTCGTGGTGGTTTTGCCTACACTGCCTGTTACGGCAATAAAAGGTATGTCAAAAAGGGCTCTGTAATAAGCAGCTAGGCTCAACAGTGCTAACTGGGTGTTGTCCACAAAGATGATTTTCTCGACAGGTAAGCCTTCAACTTTCATCTTTTTGCTTTGTTCACAAAGGGCAGCACCAGCACCTTTTTCAACGGCCTTCCTTATGAAATCATGACCGTCAAAGTTAGGTCCTGCCAAAGGCACAAACAGGTCATCTTTTTTTATTGTCCTGGAATCCGTAGAAACGCCTTTTATCGATATATCAAATTCTCTACAGAAATACTTCCCACCAACAGCCTCAACGACTTCCCTAATATTTAATGTCTTCATCTGAGGGCCCTCCGCCATTAAAAAACTCTTTTACAACCTCTTTATCATCAAAATGTATTTTTTTATCGCCGATTATCTGATAAGTCTCGTGGCCTTTTCCAGCAATTAAGACAACATCTCCTTTTTGGGCCATCTTTAATCCTTGCTGTATAGCCTTTTTCCGGTCAGTGATTTTTACAAAGTTTTTGCCAACTACTCCCCTTTCAATCTCCCGTATAATAGCCTCTGGATCCTCATTTCTCGGATTATCTGAGGTAATAATCGTATAATCAGATAGCTCTGAAGCTATTTGGCCCATGATAGGTCTCTTCCCCTTGTCTCTATTTCCGCCACAGCCAAAAACAGTTATAATTTTGCCTTTGCAGAATTCCTTAATTGTCAATAGGACGTTTTTTAAGCTGTCTGGTTTGTGAGCATAATCGACAATAACAGTAATATCCTTATCATTTTTAATGAGCTCAAACCTGCCTGGAACTCCTTTTACTTTTTTCAAAGCAGTTATTAAAGTCTCTATGGGAAAGCCTAGGATAATACCTGTCGCTAAAGCTGAAAGAGAATTGTAGACACTAAAACGACCAGGTACTCCGTAGAAAACCGGATATTTTTTGTCTTTGTAGACAAGATTGTAAAAAACTCCTTCACTGGTCTGACGCATGTCTTGGGCCATAAGGTCAGCAGGATTTTCAATGCCATAAGTAAGTAAGGGAATATCAATGGTACTTAACAGCCTCTTGCCGCTTTTGTCATCAATATTAATCGCAGCCCGCTTAGATTGCAGAAAAAGTTTTTGCTTTGACCAAAAATAGTCCTCAAGGGTTTTGTGAAAGTCTAAGTGGTCTTGAGTCAGGTTGGTAAAGACCCCTACCTCAAATTTTAACCCTTCTACTCGGTGAAGTTTTAGGGAATGGGATGATACCTCCATCACCACATATTCTATATTTTGCTCCAACATTTGTGAAAATAGCTCGTTTAATTTTAATGGGTCGGGAGTGGTAAATGATGTAGGCAGTTTGTGGTCATTTATAATATTCCCGATGGTGCCAATCACACCCGAGGTAACCCCAACTTCTTTCAGCATTGCCCTGATAAGATAGGTAGTTGTGGTTTTGCCACTGGTCCCCGTAACTCCAATAAGCTTTAATTTTTCACCAGGAAAACCGTAAAACCAGGCTGCGGAAATAGCTAGAGCTTTTCGGCTATTTTTAACCCTAATATAAGTTATATCCTTTGCCATGTATAAAGGTTTTGGTTTTTCCCCAATTACTGCTTTAGCTCCAGCCTTTATGACTTCATGTATAAAATGGTGGCCATCGAAATTTTCACCGAGCACTGCAACAAACAGAGCCCCTTCTTTTATTTGTCTGGAATCATCTGTAACAGAATTTATCTCTAAATTAGTTGGTCCTTCTACAGAAATTACTTCTGGCAAAATCTTTATCAGTTCTCTAATGTTCATATTAACCCTCTTTAAACATGTATTTGATAGTTTAATTTAACCTTATGGATTTTGGGAAAACTCAACTCTCACTGTAGTTCCCAAACCCACTTCTACATCTGGTGGTGGGTTTTGATTGACAGCATAACCGCTTCCCACTATTTCTATATTCAGTCCAATAGCATTTAATATATCAGTGGATTCCTTGACAGTTCGGCCTGTTAAATCGGGAATGGTCACGGGATCTTTGTTAGTCTTTGAATCTGATACTTTCAGCAGTACAGTGGTATTTTTATTAACTTGTGCACCAGGCATGGGTACCTGCTCTGTTACTACATACCCTTCCCCTTCTACCCGGGCAGATAAGCCGTTTTGCAATAATATCTTTCTAGCATCTTCAATGTACAGGTTGCGCAAATCCGGAACTATAATATACTCTTTTTCTTCAATAAACTCAATTTCAGGTTCTATCCCCAGATAATTTAATGAATCAGCCAATATTTTCTGGAAAACTGGCCCTGCTATGGTGCCGCCGTAGATTAACCCGCCGGAGGGCTCATCTATGATTACCAAGATGGCTAATTTAGGATCATCAACAGGAGCAAATCCCATATATGAAACCACGTATTTTCCCGGCACATATTTTTCAGCTGTACCGGTCTTACCTGCAACTCTGTAACCTTCCACCTTGCCCCTGCCACCTGTTCCGTTGGTCACAACGCTTTCTAAAATCTTCTTCATTTCTTGAGCCGTTTCATAGGACACTACCTGACGCAAAGGAGCGGGAGAAAACTCATGGATAGTATTTCCGTCTTTGTCAACAATTGCCTTTGCCACATGAGGTTGGACTAATTTTCCGTCATTGGCTATTGTAGAAAGGGCTGTGATTAGCTGAATAGGTGTCACTGAAATTCCCTGACCAAAAGATATTGTGGCCAATTCAACAGGCCCCACTTTGGTTGGGTCGAGAAGGCCTCTAGCTTCTCCTGGTAAGTCCACTCCAGTTTTATCACCAAAACCGAAACCTTTAATATACTTCATCATTCTGTCTTTGCCTAGCTTCATTCCCAAATCTACAAAACCTGGATTGCAGGAGTTTTCCAGCAGTTGAATAAAAGTTTGGCTGCCATGACCTCCATGATACCAACAGCCTATTCTAACTCCTGAAACAATAGCGTAACCAGGATCGTAAAACTTATCCTCCGGTCTAGCAACCCCTTCTTCCAGCGCCGCAGATGCTGTTACAATCTTAAAGGTAGAGCCGGGTTCATATACATCTGATACGGCAGCATTTCGCCAAAGTTTCTGGGGGTACTGACCGAAATTATTTGGGTCATAATCAGGTTTATTGGCTAAAGCAAGTATTTCTCCTGTTTTGGGATCCATGACTATAACCGTACCTCTTTTGGCATTGTGCTGGGCTAAAGCCTTTTCCAATTCTCTTTCCGCAATGTGCTGTATAATTTTATCAATAGTTAGGATTAAATCCAAGCCATCTTCTGGTGGTATGTATTTATCAGTGCCAAAAGGGAGCTTTCTGCTCAAAGCATCTTTTTCAGATACGATTCTTCCCGGAGTCCCTTTGAGATATTTTTCATAAATTAATTCTATTCCATCAAGGCCTTGGCTGTCTATACCCGTAAAGCCCAATACATGAGAGCATAAGTTCCTTTCAGGGTAAAACCTTTTATTTTCTTTAGTAAAATATATGCCCTTTAAGTTTAGATTTCTTACTGCTTCTGACTCTTCATCGCTTATCTTCCGCTTTATGTATATTGCCCCTTTTTTTTGTTCCTTAGCTGTCTTTAAAGTCTCTTCCAGCTTGTCTTTATCCATGTCCAAAGCTTCAGCCAGCAGTCTGGCAGTTTTCTCTATGTCTTCAATATCAGGGGGACTTGCCACAACTGTATCTACCGTTGCACTAATGGCAAGGGGATTCTTGTTTCTATCGTATATGGTCCCCCGCTTTGGTTCTATGGGAACGTCACTTGTCCATTGGCTAAGGGCTCGGTCTTTCAGTTCATCACCCAAGACAAACTGAATCCAGAAAACCCGTCCCATTAATATAAAACTAAGCATTAATGAAAATAAAAGGAGCACAACCAATCTCCTTTTAATTACGATTTGAGGAACCGACATCTACCTTTCACCTACATCTACACTAATTTTCATTTAAATATATTATTTGTTGACTATCCGGTTCTTTCATATTTAATTTGTTTTTGGCAATATCTTCAATTCTGGCTACAGATTTGAGATTGGCTATTTCCACCTTTAGACGTTCATTTTGCATGTTGATTTCTTCAATTTCAGATTGGAGTTTCTCCACTTTGTACTGGCATTCGGTAATGATGCAGAATCTGTACAATAGCAAAAAAAACAAAAGGGCAACTGCAATAAGTCTGCATATATACTGTAATTTATGATTTGGTGTCTTTCTCTGTTGTGGGTATATATCGTGGTGATGTGCTCTTTCTCTATAATAATTTCTCCTTTGTAATTCTCTTTCAGCTACTACCAATTTATTCACCCTTTCTCTGTTTTAGAACAGAAAGCTTTTCAGCAGCTCTCAATTTTGCACTGCGAGCCCTGGGGTTTAAATCAATCTCCGCTTGTGAAGGATAGATGGGTTTTGATGTCAGTAGCTTAATGGTTTTAAAGTGATTGCAAGTGCAAATCACAGCTTCTTTGGGACAAATACAATCGGTAGCTAAAAACTTGAAAGTGTTTTTGACAATTCGATCTTCCAGTGAATGAAAGGTTATAACACAAATCCTGCCTGTAGGATTTAAAAGGTCAATGGCATCTTTAATACTGGATTCTAAAATTTCCAGCTCCTTGTTCACAAATATGCGGAGGGCTTGAAAGGTCTTGCGGGCAGGGTGACCGCCTTTACGTCTGGCTTTGGCGGGTAT
>JAMNZY010000187.1 GCA_023622055.1 Bacillota bacterium | reverse complement strand
TAAATACCCCATCAGCAGAGGCTTTAACAGTCTCTATCAACTGACCGTAGTTCATCTCTGCTACGATTAAATTCTTAGCAGCCTTTTGCTTTAGTTCTTCTATAGCCTTGTGGGCAAAAGGCCATATGGTTTTTAACCTGAGCATGCCTACCTTGAGGCCATCTTGCCTTAAAAGCCGCACTGCTCTCAACACTGAACGTGCGGTAGAACCAAAAGTCACTATAACTGTTTCAGCATCTTCCGTTTCTACTGTTTCATATTCCACAATATCGTCTATATTGTCATAAATCTTACTCATCAGTCTATTTAGTAAATTTTTTGTAACTGTAGGGTTTGTTGAAGGAGATCCGCTTTCATCATGAATAAGACCTGTCACGTGAAAAGGCATGCCGTCGCCAAAGGTAGCCATAGGTGGTATGCCGTCACCATCGTAGTCTCTATAAGGTTTATAATCAGAGATATCAGCTGTGGGTTTTTTTCTGTTGATAATTTCAACACTTAATTTCTCAGGCAGTTCTACTTTCTCTCTCATATGTGCCACAACTTCATCCATGAGTAATATACATGGAACTCTATATTTTTCAGATAAGTTAAATGCCCTAATTGTCATATCAAATACTTCTTTTACAGTAGATGGAGAAATAACGATAATTGGATGATCGCCATGAGTCCCCCAACGAGCTTGCATTACATCACCTTGTGCTGGTAATGTAGGCAATCCAGTGCTGGGGCCTCCCCTTTGGACATTTACTATGACACATGGAACTTCAGTAAGGCAGGCAAATCCTATGTTTTCCTGTTTTAGTGAAAAACCAGGGCCACTGGTTGCCGTCATGGCCTTAAGGCCTGCAAGGGATGCGCCTATTACTGCTCCCATGCTGGCTATTTCATCTTCCATCTGAATGAATTTTCCTCCTACTTGAGGAAGCCTTACCGCTGATAATTCAGCAATTTCAGTGGAGGGAGTTATGGGATACCCCGCATAAAAACGCATGCCAGCAGCTATTGCACCTTCAACACAGGCTTCATTGCCCTGCATTAACTTTACTCTCTTGCTCAATTTCTTCACCTCCAACTATTATAGCATAATCTGGACATCTCAGTTCACACAATTTACAATCAATACATGCACTTAAATTTACTATAACTGGTTTATTGCCTTCAGAGGCAAAAACTTTTTTGGGACAAAAGGCTATGCATAAACCGCATTTTTTGCATGCCTTTTCATCAATAAAGATCTTTATATTTTTTTTACCCGCCAAAATATCACCCCAATTTTTTATTTTTATTTATAGATGTATTTAATAAATTAATAGAGCCAGCATCAGGAACAAATATAAATTCTATAATATTCTGATTCTTTTTTGTATACTGTTTTACGTGCTTCTTTCTGCCCGGTGAAACAATGACTGTATCTACTTGGTCTAAGAACCTTACGATTTCGGAGGGTTTTGTTGAGGTTGATTTAATTATACTTTTAAAATTCAGTCCTGCTTCAAAAATAGCTCGTTCTACTTTGTTTGCAAAGTTCTCTGAAATTGTTAAAATGCCAATAGAGCTCTGTTTCGGAACTCTTGCTATTTTTATAATGCTTTCCAATTGAGGATGTAAAGCAATTGGAAGAATATTTATCTTTTTATCACTGATAATTTGTCTGACTTCATCAATGTGAAATAAAGTTGTAATTAAAAAATCGTAATCTCTGAGCTTTTGTTGAATATTTTCATAATCTGTTTTAAAATCTTGTAACAATACTGGTGTTATACTTACACCTGCTCCCAATTCTAACTCTTTACAAAAATAGTCCAGTTGTTCTTTATTACATTCCACAATCATTACCTTTAGCTTATGAAGCTTTTTCTTATATTCTTTTACTCTTTGACTGCATAGGCTCAAAAAAGTATCGGCATCAATTCCCTTTTTTAAACAAGTGCTTAAGCATTCATCGATGGCATGAATAATACTTTTATAACTTGTCTTATCACTACTTGGTATCTTTATAACAAAAGTTCCTCGCCCCCTATGGGATGATACAATACCCTCTTTCTCCAACTCCTCATATGCGAGACTTACAGTCTTTCTGCTAACGCCTATTTCCTGAGCTAATTCCCTTTCAGAAGGTAATCTATGCCCAATAGCTAAATTGCCATCTTCAATGTATTTTTTTATATGTTCTTTTATTTGAAGATAAAGGGGGACATTGTTTGCTCTAAAATTTACCATAGTTATCACCTAATGGATTATTGGCTCTTAAGGAGTCCTTTTAATAAAATATATTCTACATTTTTAATAATATTCCTGCGAAAATTAAAAAAAATAAGCCAGTTTATAAAAAGTGGCTTATTGTATACATGAATAGATGCTTAATTGTTTTCATTTCAACTTCTTGCTTCTTTCAATTTGTCTACGTACTCATAAGGGACATTTAGAGTTCCCAAGAGGAGGGGTTCCTCCCCATGTGAATCTGAACCACCTGTCAACAGTAAATTTTTTGCCAGAGCTACATTTGTATAATAAGCTGTTTGAGCTTCAGTGTGTTCCTTGTGAATTACTTCAATGCCCATGAGACCGTTACTGATTAATTCTGGTATAATGCTGTCATCTTCAAGTAAGCCGGGATGAGCAAGGACTGGTATGCCACCACTTTCCTTAATTATTTTTATAGCATCAAAAGGAGTCAATTTTTTTCGCGGCACATAAGCAGGTCTGCCTTTGGCTAAATATTTTTCAAAAGCTTCTTTTGTTGAACTGACATGCCCTTTTTCCATAAGGGCTAAGGCAATATGTGGTCTCCCTAAGGAAGAGCCCAGGGCTTTTTTTTGAACATCTTTGATATCAATATTTATGCCCATGTTATTTAACTTTACAATGATTTTCTCTAATCTCTTTTTTCTGTTTTCCTGTAAACCTAAAAGTATCTTTTGTAAATTTAAATCTTCATAATCTATATAGTAGCCTAAAATATGCACTTCCTGTCCATTACAATGTGAACTTAATTCTATGCCAGGTATTACTTCAAATCCTTTGTATTTTCTAACTTCAACAATTGCAGGTAAAATACCATCAACGGTGTCATGGTCAGTAATGGCTATTGTCTGCAGACCGAGGGCAACAGCTTTCCTCACTACCTCCTCTGGTGTCAGCAAGCCATCGGAATAAGTTGTGTGTAAATGAAGATCTACCTTCATTTCTTACCACCACTTTCTATACAAAAATAGACGGCATAAAGTTTATGCCGTCATTATTTATCTTAAATTTTAAAATCCTTAACAACACCAATACCTTTTAGCGTGGCTCAACAATTAGTTTAATTGCTGTCCTTTCCTGACCATCAATTTCAATATCCGTAAAAGCTGGAATGCAAATCAAGTCTACTCCACTTGGTGCAACAAATCCTCTTGCAATAGCTACTGCCTTAACAGCTTGATTTAGTGCTCCGGCACCAACCGCCTGAATTTCTGCAGCCCCACGCTCTCTCAAAACGCCTGCTAAGGCACCTGCCACTGAATTCGGATTGGATTTTGCTGATACCTTTAAAACTTCCATTGTTTAATTCCTCCCTGCAATTTTTGCTTGTTAAGTTATTTATTCTATATTATAATGAAAAATCCTTGTTTTTTGAAAAAACTTTTAAAAAAAATTTAGTTTTCCATAGATTCCCTAATTCTGGAAATCGCTACAGCTTTACCTGTCACATCATTTACTGCCACTATTATTCCGTTAAGTTCGGCAGGGCCTTTGGCAACTTCAAATCTTACAGGCATCTGTGTTATAAATTTGTTTATTACTCTTTCTTTGTCGATTCCTAAGACAGAATTAATAGGGCCAGTCATGCCAATATCAGTAATATAGGCTGTGCCATTTGGAAGAATCCTCTCGTCGGCGGTTTGCACATGGGTGTGGGTACCTGCCACTAATGTGACTCTACCGTCTAGGTACCATCCCATTGCAACTTTTTCTGATGTGGCTTCTGCATGAAAATCTACAATGATTATATTAGCGACACTGCTAATTTCTTCTATTATAGTATCCGCCGTTCTAAAGGGGCAATCCAATGGGGGCATAAATGTCCTGCCAGAAATGTTTAATATGCCAATTTTTAACCCATTATCCGTTTCTACAATTTGGTATCCCTTTCCTGGTGCTGTAGCAGGATAATTGGCAGGTCTTATCATTCTATTTTCTGTTTCGATAAAATTAAAAATATCTTTGTTGTCCCAAATATGATTGCCCATTGTCAAAAAATCAATGCCACTTATAAAAAGTTCTTGAGCAATTTTTTCTGTGATTCCATTTCCCCCGGCAGCATTTTCTCCATTTGCAATAACAAAATCTACTTCATACTTGTTTTTAATATGTGATAGTTTTTCTCTTATAATTCTTCTGCCGGGCCTACCCACAATATCTCCAATCATTAATATTTTAAACATATTAAATTCGTTCAGCCCCTGTTTCTGTTTTTCAAACCAATACTAATTCATTGTACTTTTATATTGGTTTTAAATAAGGATAAATATGTAAAAAACTTGCTAAAGTCATTTACACAAATTGTTTTATTTGAATAAAGTGCGCATTTTTTGCGCACTTTACTTTGCATACTCTATAGCTCGTGTTTCCCTAATAACATTAACCTTAATTTGACCGGGATATTCCAATTCCTCTTCTATCTTTTTGGAAATTGCTCTGGCCATTTCAATAACACCTAAGTCATCAATTGCTTCAGGTTTTACCATAATGCGAATCTCCCGGCCTGCTTGTATTGCGTAAGATTTCTCAACTCCGGCAAAAGAATTTGCTATTTCTTCAAGTTTTTCAAGTCTTTTTATATATGCTTCTAAAGTTTCTCTTCTTGCTCCAGGCCTTGCAGCTGAAACAGCATCTGCTGCTTGGACTAAAATAGCCTCAATAGTCTGTGGTTCCACATCATTATGGTGAGATGCTATAGCATTGACAACTTCAGGAGATTCTCCATATTTTTTGGCTAGTTCTGCTCCCAACAAAGCATGGGGTCCCTCAACGTCTTGATCAACGCTTTTTCCTATGTCGTGCAACAAACCAGCTCTCTTTGTAAGTTTAACATCTACACCCAATTCAGCTGCCATAGCTCCAGCTAAGTGAGCTACTTCTATAGAATGCTGCAACACATTCTGACCGTAACTCGTTCGGAAGTATAACTTACCTAAATGCTTGATAAGGTCACTGTGAAGGCCGTGAATGCCAGTATCAAAAGTGGCTTTTTCTCCCTCTTCTCTAATTATGTTATCTACTTCTTTTTGAGCTTTTTCAACCATTTCTTCAATTCGAGCTGGGTGAATTCTTCCATCTAAAATCAATTTTTCTAAAGCAATTTTGGCTACCTGACGCCTAATTGGATCAAAGCCAGAGAGAATAACGGCCTCTGGAGTGTCGTCTATTATTAAATCAATACCGGTGAGGGTTTCTAAAGCCCTAATATTGCGGCCTTCTCTTCCTATAATTCTACCTTTCATTTCATCATTTGGAAGAGTAACTACAGAAACTGTAGTTTCTGCTACATGGTCAGCTGCACACTTTTGAATGGCATAGGAGATAATTTCTTTAGCTCTCTTTTCTGCCTCTTCCTTTGCCTGGCTTTCAATTTCTTTAATCATTATGGCGGCATCGTGTCGTATTTCATCTTTTATTCTATTTAGCAAAAACTCCTTGGCTTCTTCTGTAGTTAATGTTGAAATACGTTCGAGCTCTGCCAATTGTTGAGAGTATAATTCGTTGACTTGCTCATGAAGCTGATTTATTTCGTTTTGTTTTTTGGCTATGGCTTCCTCTTTTTTCTCAATGGATTCCAGTTTTCTGTCAAGAGCTTCTTCTTTTTGGATTAATCTTCTTTCAGTACGCTGTAGTTCGATTCTTCTCTCGCGCTGTTCTTTTTCGGCTTCATTTTTTAGTTTCAAGATCTCTTCTTTAGCTTCAATGAGGGATTCTCTTTTTATTGCTTCAGCCTGGTTTTGGGCATCTTCTATGATTTTTTTTGCTGATTCTTCTGCCGAATTTATTTTAGCTTCAGCAATATACTTGCGGATAAAATATCCGACGGCTAAAGCTATCAATCCAACTAATAAATTTACTATTATGTTTGCACCGTTGATACTTTTCACCTCCTGGTAGATAAAACAATAAAAACCGAGGGGAACTCGGTTTTTTTAATTAAATAGAGAATACTCTAATTTAATTTACTATCGTGCCCCCGAACCATCAGGCTTTAGTAAAACATAGTTTCTGTACTACCTTAATTTTATACTTTTTTAATAACCATGTCAAGGAAAAGGTATCATAATAACATGTACAAGAACAGAGGGTGCTGGTGTGGTTGCAGGGACAGTTATTCAAAACTTAATTCTGTTACTTCACTAATGCCGTTTTTTAATTCAACTTTGTAGGCCAAGTCGGCTATCTCACTTAAGTATTGGTTATGAGTTACCATTATTATTTGGCGATGAAATACGTCGCTAATCTGTTTTAAAAATTGGGCCACATTGTTTATAAATTCATTGCTGACGTGTTTTGCAGGTTCATCTAAAATAAGGGGGCCATCCTTGTATAAATCGGTGCTCTGTATCACCGCAATTCTCAAGGCCAAGGATATCACGTCCACAATTCCGCCTCCTCTAGCATCTTGAGGCTTAGTTTTGATTTTCACATCGTCATATGTTGAAACCACATAAAATTCTGCACTAGTTTTACCCCGGACTTCATTTAATTCAATTACAAATTCAAGATTTGGCCCAAACACAAACTGTAGACAATGGGTAACCAGCATTTCGATTTGCTGCTTTATTTGTTCCCGGGCATATTCAGAAGCCCTTTGAAGTAATAATCTCACTTGCTCTAGTATATCAATGGAATTTGTCACTTCTTCCAACTGGTTTTCCTTGGCAGCTAAATCTTTTTCCAATTTTTCTTTCATTTTTTTCTTCATGGCATATTCAACCATTAGTTGTTGAGTATACTTTTCAAGATCTTCTATAGCTTTGTCAAAATTTGCAGTCATATTTATCCCTCTAAATCTTCAGGAAGTAAGTCTTTTGCCTTTTTTAATAAGTCATTGATTTCGTTGCTGATTTTTTCAATCTCTTTATCTAGTTCTTCAGGTTTCACATTGAGCTTCTTCAGTTCATCCAGCAGTGATTGCCGTTGCTTTTGGAGTTCTTCAAGGCGTACTTCAGCTTTATATCTCATAGCCTTGGCTTTATCTATTTTTTGTTTTAGCTGGTGAATCTCCTTTTCCGGATCCATTATCATCACCTCTTAAAAAATCAATGTAATATATCGGAGACTATTTTCTCAGTTGTCTTTTTATCAATTGGGTTTAAACATGTGGGGCATATGGAGAATTTTTCAAGAATTCGGCTGTATTCTTTTGCCATTGAAGTAAGGTTTTCCTCAAGCTTTTGTAAATAGCTCTTTCCCTTTTCGATAGAAGATTCAATTGTGAAAATTGAATCTTTGGCCTTTTGAAGGAATGAGAGTTTTGTTAACTTTTCTGATAGGTCATTTAGATAGAGTTCAGATTTTTCCACATTGATATATCCTGCTATTTCTTGTTTTTGAAGTTTTAACTGATTATCTACGGATTCCCATTGGCGACGACTTGATATGTATTTTTTTACTACTTCCAATAATCTTTCTGCTTCTTGCAATGTTTTGTCGGCAGCATTGATATTTTCCGTATTTTTTATTATTGATTTTATTTCCTGGGTATTTTTATCATTTTCTTTGAAATTTTTATTTAGCTTAATTAGTTTGTCTCGCGTATGAGTCAATTCCAATATAGTTAAATAAAAATGTTCTACTGCTGCCAGGTTTTGTGTCACATTTACCACTTTGTGTTCAGTCTCAAGGGAATCAGCAACTGCCATAAGTTTGTTCTTAACCTGACATAAATAATGATATTTGCTGTACAGTGCATCCATTACTTTCATATTTTCTTCTACTGGTTCAATAAAATTTAGTTTGAGCAATATGTCCTTATTTTTGTTGATTTCGTCATCAATGGGTTCAAGTTCTTGTTTCAGCTGTACAAGCTTTGATAAAACCTTTTTCTTTTGTTTCAGGTTTTCCAATATGTTGCTTAAGATAGAAATTTTTTTTGCAAGGTGGTCAATGTCTTTGTAAGACGTTAATTCCTCTGTCAATTGAGATATGTCTTTTTCAAGTAACTTTTGCCGCTGTTGGTAATCTGCCAAGTCTTTTAATGTGGCTCTTTGAGCGGCATCTATAATATGGATTCCCACAAGTCTGCCTAAAGCTTTAGCCCTATTGCTTCCGCTTTCAGATATTAAAAAAGGAGGTTCCAGCTGTTCTGCAAGATTTGCCGCAGAAGTAGCATCTCTATCTATGTACACTTTAGGTATGCCATGGGCTTTTACTATTTCAAACGGCACGGTATTTCCAAAGCCTTCAAAAATTTGTTCCTGACCATTTTGCTTTAATATATATCTGTTTCGCTGACCGTCCCTTTCTCGAATTATTATGGAGCCGTCTTCCATCTCAAGCTCAACGCGGCAATATTTGGAACCGGCAGTTATAAAATCGGTCCCGCGAGGTTCATTGTACAATACCCACTTTAATGCTCTGATAATAGCACTTTTCCCTTGGTCAGTCTGGCCTAATATTACTGTCAAACCTTTATGGAAATTTATTTTTGTTTCTCTGTGTGATTGGAAATTTATCAGTTTTAGACTTTTAATACATCCCAAAATTAGCTCACCTCAAGCCAGTCCTCATCTCCTAAAAGTTCTTGAGCTTGGCCTATTCGTTTTAAAGTTTCTCTAATAACTTCATCTTTTAAGTTTTGATATTGTTTATATCAAAGGTTTCGTAATTGCCTGTTGAATAGACACTTTGAATAAACTCCGAAAGCTTTCTTTCTCTAAAGGCCAAAGTTTCTAACTTAGTTCTATCCAAAACGTCTTCCCCGGGAAGGGCCATTTCAAGATAGTGTTCTTTTATTTTTATTTCATCTTCTAAATCTAGTAATATTACTTTTGGCATTCTCAATAGTTCATTTACGCTATTATTAATTCTAACTAGGCTTCCTGGATTAATGAAATATTTGTTATCAATGCGTTTTGTGGCAAATCCTGAATGATAATGGCCACTTAGGGTAATATCCGCTTCGGTGTCCAGTATGTCTTCTATCAAAGTATAAGCCATGCCTTCAAAAAAAGGCTTTTCCAAAAGCATTCCATGAACTATGTGTATGGCTATATCCACATCTGGATCCTTTTTTACCACATAACTTTTCTTACTGCTGTCAGAATCAATGCCGTAGAAATAGTGCTGACCTGTTAGCTGTATTATTTTATTGCCTTCTTTAAAAAACAGTTTTTCTCCAGGTCTTAACAATTTTATTAATCCGGCACCATCTAACAGACCTAACATTGTCCTATTTAAAGTATCGGGATTTTGGCCGAACATATCGTGATTTCCTGCCACTGCATAAATAGGTAGAGAATACTTGTCTATTAATATTATAAAATCTCTGACTAAAGATGGTGCAATATCAGGTCTGTCAAAAATATCACCACCGTGAAGCAAAATGTCCACATTATTTTTCTTGGCAATGTCAAAAACTTCTTCTATTTTTAAAAATACAGTTTCAACAAAGTTATCTTTTCTATTTTGGGGATTTGTGCCGCGGACATGTGTGTCTGTGAAAAAAAGCATTCGCATATTATGCGCCTTCTTTTGATTTTTTATTTTCTTCAGATTCAGGCTTGATGATATTATATTTTTCTTTTATTTGCCGTTCTAACTCCTGTAAGATTTCCGGACGCTCTTTCAGAAATTGCTTGGCATTTTCCCGACCTTGGCCTACTCTTTCTTTTCCATATGAATACCAGGCACCACTTTTTTGAATTAGGCCTTCTTCAACAGCAAGATCAAGTACACACCCTTCTCTTGATATGCCTTCTCCGTATATGATATCGAACTCTGCCTGCTTAAAAGGGGGCGCCACTTTGTTTTTAACCACTTTAACTTTAGTCCTGCCGGGAGTAGTTTCAGGATTCCCAAACATAATTCCCACTTTTTCTCTCAGCTGATTTATAAAGATAGCTACTGTCTTTGACTTATTAATAGCTCCAGCCAGTTTTCTTAAAGCCTGGGACATAAGTCTCGCCTGCAGCCCCACATGTTGATCTCCCATTTCGCCATCTATTTCAGCTTTTGGAACTAGAGCTGCCACTGAGTCAATTACTACTACATCCACTGCTCCACTTCTAACTAATGCCTCTGCTATTTCTAAAGCCTGTTCACCTGTATCCGGTTGAGAAATCAGCAGATTGTCAGTATCTACTCCCAAGTTTTTAGCATAAGTAGGGTCTAAGGCATGTTCTGCGTCAATAAATGCAGCTGTGCCTCCCATTTTTTGTGCTTCAGCAACTATATGTAAAGCAACGGTGGTTTTCCCTGAAGACTCAGGACCAAATATTTCTATTATTCTGCCCCTTGGCACTCCGCCAATTCCCAAGGCCAAATCTAAAGGTAGAGCGCCGGTAGGAATAACTTCAATATTGAATTTTGCAGCAGCATCGCCTAATCTCATTATTGAGCCCTTGCCAAATTGCCTTTCAATTTGAGCAATAGCTGTTTCTAGGGCTTTGTTTCTTTCTGTCATCTTTTAACCCTCCAAATATTATTTATGGATTAAGTGTTTAATTTACAAATTTAAATGTTAGCCCAGTTTAAAACTATAAAGTTCTGAATAAACCGGACCGTCAGGAAATAAATCACTTTTCATTAAAAATATTTCCGTTACCCAAAAGCATGTATTAAAATTTAGTTCTTCCAAAATCTCTGGTTTTATTTTTATAGGGGATTTGATTCTGCCAATTGTCAAATGTGGTGAAAAAGGCTTTTTATCATACTGTATATTACACTCGGTAAGGCCTTTGTCAATATCATTTTTAAGCTTTAAAAGCTTAGGTTGTTCTTTTATACCCAACCAAAAAACCTTAGGTTTTTTTATATTAGGGAAAAATCCTGAGCCAGACAGTTCAATAGAAAAAGCTTCATGCTTTGTTGAAATATTTTCTAACATCTCTTTTATGGTGAAAGCCTGTTTGTCTGAAATTTCGCCCAAAAAAGCAAGGGTAATGTGAAAGTTTTCAGGTTTTACCCATTTTACACCTTTTAAGTTTTGATACAAATTGTTTTCTTGGATAAAAGCTTTTATGTCAGCTTTAACGGAAGGATTGAGGTTTATGGCTATAAAACATCTCATTGCTTTCCTCCTGATTAAAGAAAATCCTTTCCACCTGAAAACCTGCTTTAAAATTAGAGATTTTGATTATATCAGCGGCAAATAAATGTGGTTTTTTCAAATCTTCATGGCTTTTAAAATACAATAAAATCGCCGAGTAAGGTATGTCATTTTTAGATTGAATTCCCCGGATACCTGCAGCGCCAGTAGTCCCTGCATTGATAATAAGGGATCCTTTTTCTTCTATTAGAGAAGCTTTATGAACATGACCGTTTAAAATAATTGGCACTAAACCTGCCAAACCTGCTGTAGCATCAGGGTCATGGACTGCCAAAATATCCGGATTTTCATTTAGGTTGCGGAGTTTATCCCTAATTGTCAAATTCAGCTTTAAATTATCCACTTGGTCAGATGAATCAATATTTAAAGTGGCTGAACGAGGCTCGGGAAAACCTAAAATATTTATGCCTTTGACATTAATCATTTCTCCATCTAAGATGGTTACATTTTCTACTGCTGTAAGCATTTCAACAGTATTAGGTGAATCGTGATTTCCGCTGACAAAAATATACTCAACGGGCAGCTTTGACAAGTTTTTTATGACCATATCTTCCAAAATCGTGCCGTAGTCGGTAATATCCCCCGTATCGATGACAAAATCCACGTTAAAATTCTCAATTATCTGCTCCATGAAATCAAAAGCCACCGGATTGTTGTGAATGTCACTGACATGCAATACCCTTACTATTGATTCTTCAGTAGAAGCTAGATTGTCCATTCGGGAAAAGACCATTGAAATACCATCGGACATGTTTTTTAACTGCTGGCCCAATTCATTTATCTGGGCCATGCCTTTGTTCCAAATATCCATAAGCCACGGAGCAGCCTTTAATGTGCCAAAGTACTCAGGCTTGTCAAAGGCTGTTATATCGTAAGATGAAAAAGTCCAACTCAATATAAGGGCAACAAGTAATAAGCTTATAATCAAGCAATTTATAAGCTCTCTTTTTTTTAGTCGAAAGATCAAGGCAGAAAAAACAGTTCCAGCCAATCCTAAGGCTAAAGTCTTTATAGCTAGAACTTTCACTGCTTTTAACACACCGTCTTGTACTAAGGAGATTAGTTCATTTTTATCATGTATTCTGTCGATGATGGCTTTTATTAAATCTAAATCTATGTTCTGCAAAACAATGTTTATAGTAATAGGTGCAGTGTGAGTGTATGCTTTCAGGACACCAATGGGCGGTAAATGTATGGTAGTAGAGCCTTTTTGTGCCAACTTTAGGCTCAATGAAAGTTCCATTCCCTGAAGATTTAGCAAAACACTGTCAAAGGTATGAATGAATAATAATGGGCCTAAAATGGCACAGATGAAAATGATCAAGGCTCTCTTCCAATTCATTTAATCACCCATACTTTGTAACATTTTTCTCACCAGATGAAAGGCACTATTTACCGATTGTTCTTTGATATCCGTCCTTCCACCGCTGAAAATATGTTTTTCAACACAACACTTGTTAGAATCTGAATATCCTATATACACTAAACCAACAGGTTTTAAAGGAGTTCCTCCATCGGGCCCCGCTATACCTGTTATAGACACACCGATATCAGTGCCTGCAGAAATTCTTATACCTTCAGCCATTTCCTTGGCAGTCTCTTCACTGACGGCACCAAATTTTTTTATGGTATCATGTTTTACCTTTAATAAAACCTCTTTAGAGTTATTGCTATAGGAAACGATGCCTCTTTCAAAAAACTTAGATATCCCGGGAATATTGGTAAGTTTATGGGCCATTAAGCCTCCTGTACAGGATTCTGCCACTGCAATAGTTTTGTTAAGTTTAGCCAATAGCCTGGCCACCATTTCTTCTACGGTATCGTCATCAAAACCGTATAAAAAATTGCCTACCCTTTTTGTTATCTCTTCTTCAACAGGCTTTATAATTTTTTCAGCAGCCATGCGGTTTTCAGCTTTAGCAGTAAGCCTAATAGTAACTTCTCCTCTTTTTGCCAAAGGAGCAATTGTAGGATTTGTCTGCTTAGATATTAAATCCTCAAGTTTTTCTTCAAGGGCCGATTCACCAATGCCATAAAACTTCATAACTCTTGAGAATATGGTGCTGTTGCACATTTTTGAAAGATAGGGAATAACCACATCTTTAAGCATTGGCTCCATTTCTCTGGGAGGACCTGGCAGCATAATAATTGTTTTCCCGTCTTTATTTAAAAGTATTCCAGGGGCAGTCCCCTTTTTATTTTCAATAGCTAAAGCCCCTTCGGGAACCAAGGCTTGTTTGTAGTTATTTTCAGTATAGGGTCTTCCCCTTTTAGCAAAATAACTTTTTATTTGATTCAGAGAGTGTTCATCCAGTTGCAGTGGGAGTTTTAAGTAAGAGGCTACAGTTTCCTTTGTCAAATCGTCTTTGGTAGGGCCTAATCCCCCCGTTAAAATAATGATATCAGAACGCTTAAAACCTGCCTCTAAAACATCCAACAATCTTTCTCTATTGTCACCTACACAAGTATGAAAATAAACGTCAATCCCGATTTCCTGCAAAGCCCTTGATATGATTTGAGCATTTGTATTTGCTATCTGTCCTAAAAGCAGTTCAGTGCCCACAGCTATTATTTCAGCTTTCAATTTACTCACCTTCAGATAAATAAGTTATACATTGTTTAATACATTATTCGTTCTTTTTGTAGAATATCCTTTTTTTAAACCAAGGGAAAGTTGCACATGTAAAACTTTTATGCCACTTGAGATGTGTTTAGCAGCTCCCTGAATTTTTCACCATCTATTCTTTCATTTTCCATGAGATAATCAACCACTGAAATTAAAGTGTCTCGTTTTTCTTCTATCAGCTTCTTCACTGCCGACTTTTGCTCTGATAATATATCTGAAATCACTTCATGGAGTTTTTCTGATGGTAATGAATCTTTGTCCACTACATTCAATACAGACATTCCAGAATAGACCATCTTTCTTGCTAATATTGTGGCTTGTTCAAAATCATTAGACGCTCCCGTGCTGCTATCTCCAAGTAGTACTTCTTCTGCCACTGCGCCTGCCAAAGCCACAGCTATTTGAGATTGTAGGTATTGCTTTGTGTATAGATATATATCGTCATCTGGGATTTGTCTTATATAACCTAAAGCTTGGCCTCTTGATGTGATGGTTATTGTGGAAACTGAATTTGGATTAAAATACTCGCTGACAAGAGCATGGCCACTTTCATGAATGGCAATGCGCCTGCGTTCTTCCTCGCTGGGTTTTCTGTTGAGTTTTTCACCCATGATAACTTTGTCAATTGCCTCTAAAAAATGCTTTTGGTTAATTTCCTTTTTCTTTTCTCTCATGGCTAAAATAGCTGCTTCGTTGCACAGATTTTCCAAGTGGGCTCCTGAAAAGCTAAAAGTTTCTTTGGCTATCTGCTCTAAATCTACATCATTGGCCAGGGGTTTATTCTTGGTGTGTAGTTTTAAAATTTCCAGTCTTCCGTCCTTATCTGGCAGGTCCACTTTTACAATTCGATCAAATCTACCTGGTCTAAGGAGAGCAGGGTCAATTATATCAGGTCTGTTTGTAGCAGCTATAACAAGAATATTTACATCATCTGATGAAGAAATGCCGTCCATCTCAACTAACAACTGATTTAAGGTTTGGTCATATTCCAAATGGCTGCTGTGCCTGCCACGAGTTCCAGCTATAACCTCAATTTCATCAATGAATACTACTCCGTGCTTTTTAGATTCTTTTTTTGCCAATGACCGCGCTGTATCAAATAATTGCCTTACTCTTTGGGCACCAACGCCAGCATACATCTCTATAAACTCACTGCCTGAAGCAGAGACAAATACCGAGTCTATATATGAAGTTGCGGCTTTAGCCATTAGGGTTTTACCTGTGCCAGGGGCTCCCGTAAGCAATATTCCTTTAAGGGGTCTGATCCCCATTTTTTTGGCCTCATCAAAGTTTTTGATGAAATCCAATGCTTCCAGTAGCTCATTTTTTGCCACCTCCTGACCGCCAATTTCATCAAAGGTAATACCTTGATTGCTGGTTATAATCTTCTGCGGACTTTTAACTAGATTACTTCTGTACAAGATGCTGTACATCATGTATGCGCATCCTGCCATTACAATAAAAGGCAGAACATTTATGCCATTTAAAGTAAGATAAATTAAAAAAGCAATTGCAAAACCTGCAACTATATCGAGTAACAATGGTTTCTCCCCTCCTAAATGATTACACTTCTTGCTCAATAACCTTGTAATAATTGGATTCGTTGAGCTTCATGTGTAAATAAAGTTTGTTGGAATCCAAAAACACTTGGATTTTTAATGGACCTGATGCCGAATTTTCAGTTACAGTTTTCTCTAATTCATCAAGTCTATCTCTCATTTTTGTAAACTCTCCGGTTCTTAATGCTTCATAAATTATAAACTGCACTTTATCATTAAACACATCTTCTAAATATAAATTGTTGTTGACAATTTTCAATTGAAAAGGTTGTCCTTTAAGTTGGCTTTTAATTGAATCACCAATACTGTTGTATGCCTCCATTAAATTATCTATATTGTCAAGAGTAAGGTAAATTACGACTTTTTCCATCTGCTTAGTAATTTCCACCTTGTCCACATACTTTAGCTCCAGGAGGGCCCTTTCTAAAGTTTTAGTCTTTACACTCTTGCCATAATACCATTGAAATGCCAACATTATAGATAAAAAAATAATTGAAATTGTCATTATGCGGAGTACCTTGTTTTTGTCAAAATTCAACAGTTAATCCACCTCTCTTGGTTACATAATAATATTATAGCACACCAATTAAGGGTTGTCTTAAAAAGAAAAAAGGCATTTTTTGCAATGCCTTCAAGTTTTATCAATATGCTAATTTATCAGTTGGCCTTCCAAGTCATATTCGTGGGCATTTAGAATTTTAACTTTATAAAACTGACCTAATTTACAATTGCCACCTAAGATTTTTATTACACCATCTACAAAAGGCGCGTCATTTTCCGAACGGCCAATGTATATATTGTTTTTCCTGTCGAAGCTTTCTACTAGTACTTTTAGGACTTTGCCTACAAATCTCTGATTTCTTACTTTTGATATTCCTTGCTGAACAGTCATTAACTGAGCAAATCTTTTATGTTTAATTTTTTCAGGTATTTGTGGTTTCAATGTGGCAGCGAAAGTCCCTTCCTCTTTAGAATATTGAAATGCCCCAACTTTATCAAATTTATACTGTTTAATGAAATTTAAAAGCTGCTTATACTCTGTTTCTGTTTCAGTAGGAAATCCTACGATAAACGTAGTTCGCAAAGTTATTTCAGGTATTTGATTTTTGATATTATCAATGAGTTTCATTATGAATCGGCTACTCGTGGGCCTCCTCATGAGTTTCAAAAGTCTGTCGTTGATGTGCTGCAGAGGAATATCAAGGTATTTTGCAATTTTAAGGTTATTTTTCATCACATCTAAAAGTTCTTGATTGATATTAGTGGGATAAGCATATAAAATCCTAATTAAAAAATCCCCGTTGATTTTTACTAGTTCATTTAACAGTTCAGGGAGGGAAGGTTTACCGTAAATATCTATTCCGTAGCATGTAGTGTCTTGAGCCACTAAATTAATTTCTTTAACCCCTTCAGTGACCAGAATTTCCACTTCTTCCTTTATGGCTGATATTGGTCTGCTCTTATAAGGGCCTTTTATTTGTGGAATGGCACAGTAAGAGCAACAATTATCACATCCTTCAGCGATTTTCACAAAAGCAATATAAGGGTAAACTCTGACTCGGTTTTCAATATCATAATCTATAAAACTTTTATTTTCAGTGAGATTGATCCGATTTGAATTAAGCTGTTTTATTACTTCATGTATTTTGTCAAAATCCCCTGTGCCGATAACTGCGTCAAGTTCAGGTATTTCTCGCAGTAATTCATCTTTGTACCGCTGAGAAAGACATCCTGTGGCGATTAGCAGTTTAAGTCTTCCTGTATTTTTAAGTTGAGCCATCTCCAAAATGGTATCAATAGACTCTTGTTTTGCATCATTTATAAAGCCGCAGGTGTTGATAATGATTATGTCTGCCTCTTCTTTATTATTGGTAATTGTATAATTATGCTTTTTTAGAATACCCAACATATATTCCGAATCTACAAGATTTTTATCACAGCCTAAAGAAATAAAACCTATTTTTGCTGACAATTTGTTCCTCCAATTATTTAAAGTTTTGTACTTCTTTTAGTATACCTATTTTATAACTACATGTAAATATTTTAATAGTAAATGTAAAAGAAGAACCTAATCGGTTCTTCTTTCAAAAATAAAATCTCTGGCTACACCATCAGGCCTGCCCAATTCCTTTCCATTGACCGCTAAATTTACAGCAGGTGGATTTCCAATTCTTATTTTGATATTATCTTTTGCCTCCCATGTTTTTGAATCTCCTGAAGTTAATATACCTTCAAAATCCAACATATTGTCTCTATGGACCTGAATCCAGCACCTGTCAACAATGGCCAAAGTGACTTCAATGTACTCATCATAGATGGCGTAAATAGTATTTTGATTGGTATCTTCAACTATTTCTACCTTTACTTCTTCTTTCTCTTCTGCTATTGACATTTCTTCTTCTGGTTTTTCTCGCTCCTCTTCAGGGGATATTTCCAATACAGGAGCTTGAGTGTCAATGGGCACATTGTTTTCTGAATTATCTTTTCCTGTGAAGGTTTTTATTAACATTGCCAACACAAGAACAAAACATGTGGTTAGAAGGACAGCACCAATTTTCCTGTAGTTTTCCTTTACAAAACTACCTACTTTGCCCCAAATAACATCTAATTGTAACATGGTCTGTCGTGAAGAATTTGCAAGGCTAGGCTGTTCTGAAAACTCTACTGGACTTTCTTCCTCTCTGGGTTCCCCTCTTAGCTTTTTGTACAATTCTATAATATGAGTAGGTTCTAAGCCAATACATCTGGCGTAGTTTTTCAGAAAGCCTTTTACATAAACATCACCGCCAGGTATCATGGAAAAGTCTCCCTTTTCAATAGCAGTCAAATATTTAGTGCGGATTTTGGTTTCCTTATGTATTTCCTCAATAGATATGTTTTTTTGTTCCCTGGCATTTTTTAGATATTGACCAAATTGTGCTAAATTCTTTATGTCTTCAATATCAAAGCCCAATATTCCACCCCCT
>JAMNZY010000046.1 GCA_023622055.1 Bacillota bacterium | reverse complement strand
TTTGCGCCGGATAAAAGCGATCAAGACCTGGTAAAATACGCCAAGTTTCTTACCATAGTTGTGGGCGTTTTCTCATCCCTGGCAGCCATATACTCTTCTAGTATCATTGGCCTTTTCTCTAAAGCTTACACCATGGCTGGTGGAGGTATAGTGCCGGTTCTCTTAGTAGGTCTGCTATGGAAAAAGACCAATGAACCTTTCACCATGGGAGTCCACAACAGCCGCGTCACTCCTTGGGGCGCCCGCTGTGGCATAATAGTAGGTTCAGTGATTTCCCTGTCATCATTAGGCATATTGTGGGGCGTAGTAATATCGGCAGTGGTAACCATAGTAGTTTCCCTGCTGACCCCAAGTGTTCCCACCAGTGAATCTCCAGTCATAAAGGCCTAAAAAAGATGCCAAGGGACTTTTAGCCCGGTGTAAAATCCGGGCTAACATTTTTAATCTTATAGGAGGTAGCTGAAATTGCGGATAAAACATCACCCCATACTAAGTGATGAAACAAGAAAATGCAATGCCACTATAATAGTAGACGGCAAGAAAGTGCCCGCCATAGAAGGGGAACCCATAGCTGCTGCATTGCTGGCAGCGGGTATTAAAAAATTCAGAGAAACCCCAAAATATCACAAGCCAAGGGGCATATTCTGTGCCATTGGCCGATGCACGGACTGTGTCATGATAGTAGATGGAATCCCCAATGTTAGGACATGCATAACCCCAGTAAGAGACGGAATGATTGTAAAAACACAAAAGGGTCTAGGGGAATGGGGTGAAAGGTCATGAAGAAGACAGAGATTGCCATAATAGGTGCAGGTCCTGCAGGCCTTTCTTGTGCAGTGGAAGCGGCCAAGGCAGGAGCCAAAGTTACACTCCTTGACGAAAACTTAGCACCGGGGGGACAGTTATTTAAGCAGATTCACAAGTTCTTCGGTTCCCGAGAACATCAGGCAGGGACCCGAGGCTTTAGAATAGGCCAGCAGCTTTTAAAAGAAACAGAAGAACTGGGAGTTGAAGTCCTTTTAAATGCTGCTGTATATGGAATTTATGAAAATAAGACTGTGGCTTATGTAAAAGACGGGAAAAATCATGCCCTAGAGGCAGAGAGAATAGTAATTGCAGCAGGAGCCTCTGAAAATGCCCTATCTTTTCCCGGCTGTGCTTTGCCCGGGGTTATGGGGGCAGGCGCTGCTCAAACCATGATAAATGTCCACAGGGTGTTGCCGGGGAAAAAGATACTGATGGTAGGTTCAGGAAATGTAGGCCTGATAGTATCCTATCAGCTGCTGCAGGCGGGAGCAGATGTGGCAGCTTTGATAGAAGCGGCTCCCAAAATTGGCGGTTACGGCGTCCACGCCGCCAAAATCCGAAGGGCAGGAGTGCCCATATATGTTTCCACAACCATAAAAGAAGCATTGGGAGAGGAATCAGTGGAAGGTGTTGTTATCACAAACCTAGATGAAAAATGGCAGCCAATTCCCGGCACTGAAAAGACCTTAGAAGTTGACACCATATGTTTGGCTGTAGGTCTTTCCCCCTTAACCGAATTGGCCTGGATGGCAGGATGTGAGTTTACCTTATGGAAACTACTCTTCCCGGAATCTATGTGGCGGGCGATATCACAGGAGTAGAAGAAGCCTCTTCTGCCATGGAAGAAGGAAGACTTGCCGGGGTGGCCAGTGCCGAAAGTCTTGGCTATTATGACGAAAGTACTGCCAAAAAGCTAAAAGAGGATATCTGGGACCGCCTCAATTCTCTAAGGACCGGCCCCTTTGGCGAAGGCAGATTCAAAGCCAAGTTAAAACAGCTCAAAGAGAGGAGGCAGTTGGCATGACACAAAAAACCGGAGTAGCATACCAAGGATTTCCATCAAAAGAGGAACTGGCAAGTATACCCGGCGTTCCCGACAAAGACAGAATCAAAAAGGGGCCAGTGGCCTGTATAGAATGCGTCCAGGAGATCCCCTGCAACCCCTGTGAAGAGGCATGTCCCTTTGGAGCCATAGAAGTGGGGAAACCCATTACCAATTTGCCGAAACTATATCAGGACAAATGCACAGGTTGCGGCAACTGCATAGCAGCATGTCCAGGCCTCGCCATATTTGTAGTAAATGGTGCCAAAGAAAAGGCAGAGATAAGCTTTCCTTATGAATATTATCCCTTACCTGAAAAAGGTCAAACTGTAGAATGTGTGGACCGCAGCGGAAAAGTGGTAACTTCAGGAAAGGTCTTAAGGGTGATAAAATCTCCAAAATATGATCAAACAGCAGTGGTTACAGTAGAAGTGGACACAGAGTTTTTAGACATCGTCCGCAGCATAAAGAGATTGGGAGGTGCAGATGATGAATGAAGAATATATCTGCCGTTGTGAGGAAGTTACCAGGAAAGAAATCGAAGAGGCCATAGCTGATGGAGCCACCACTATTGCCGGCATAAAAAAGAGGACCAGAGCCGGCATGGGCCTTTGTCAAGGTAGAACCTGCCGCCGTCTGGTAACACAGATGCTGTCAAAATACAAAGCTCCGGAAGAAATCCTGCCGGACACATCCAGACCTCCCGTAAGGGCTATTACCGTTGAAGAAATCATAAATGGTGAAGATATATGATAGTTACCGGCGGCAAAAATGTATACGGTGAAAGCATTGGAATTTTAATGCTTGATACCAAATTTCCCAGGATACCTGGTGATATAGGTAATGCCTTGACCTTTCCTTTTCCGGTGAGATACAGGAAAGTATCAGGAGCCACAGCAGCCAGAGTTGTAAAAGAAGCAGACCCATCCCTCATTGCTCCCTTTATAGATGCTGCTAAAGAGCTGGAGCAGGAGGGAGTTTGTGCCATAACTACCAGCTGCGGTTTTTTAGCCATATTTCATCAACATCTGGCTCAAGCAGTGGACATACCGGTGTTTTCCTCCAGTTTACTGCAGCTGCCCTTGGTAGCAGCCATGATTGGCAGTGATAAAAAAATAGGGATCTTGACTGCCAGCAAGCCCCATCTTACCCCTCTTCACTTTAAAGGGGTGGGAGCAGAAGGAATAAACAAAGTAATATACGGCATGGAGGAGCAAGAGGAATTTACTCAAGTCTTCATAGAAGGCAAAGAAGAGATGGATGTGGCAAAAGTAGAGGAAGAGATAGTAAAGGTGGCCCTGACCATGGTAGAGGAAAACCCGGATGTGGGAGCCATAGTTTTTGAGTGCACCAACATGCCGCCTTTCAGGAGGGCTGTCCAAAAGGCAGTCCAAAGGCCGGTATTTGATATAGTTACATTGACCAACTATGTCTACGATTCCATAAAGTATTGCATAAAATGAAATCTAGAGGAGGAAGGCTTTTGCAAACATCAGATGTAGTCATCATAGGTGGCGGCGTCATAGGCTGCTCCATAGCTTACTACTTAAGTAAAAGGGGCATTCCCACCCATTTAATTGAAAAAGACGATGT
>JAMNZY010000195.1 GCA_023622055.1 Bacillota bacterium | reverse complement strand
AGGGGGTGCTCCCTCTGACTTTATCCATTACCATTATTGACCTAAGGATGTAAGTTGTACCATCACTATTTTACTATTGACTTTTTAAAATCTATTTAATGCAACACTACTGATCCCGGTTATTCATTTAAAAGACTATCCTTCAATTTATCCCTGCCGTCAATGTAATGATATCAGAATTCAGCGACATTTGCAAGTATAGTTATTTTTTATCGCAATTTTATTCTTGGGGATGTCTATCCTTGTTACATAAATATCAACAATCAGCTTTTCAGAAGGATTCCCAGTCTTGAAAAGCGTTTGTCCCGTCTGCTGCATGCAGGATTTATATTGCTCAGGCATCATTTTTTATAAATATCATTTGAATTTTATTGTGAAATATTCTTCAATTTTCAGTCAGTTATTTGTTTAGATTTTGGCAGTCTGAATATCCATAATTCCATCTGCACGACCTCTTTTCAAATATAAACCAAAAAACATCCTTTCCCCAACGGCACTTTCCTTATATCATTTTTTATCATTAATGAATCACCGAAATCATGGCAAAATATTTGTCGTGGGGGACGTACTCCGGAACGCTGTTACCCGTTCCCAGTGCATAACCTCCCCTCTTCTCTGCCCTTTTCAGCATAGCCCGGCAGCGTTGTTTGATCTCTTCCGGTGCAGCCCTGCATACAAAATCCAAGTCGATGCCACCAAGAATGGCAATTCTACCGCTCCAGCGCTCATAAGCCTCTTCTACCGGCATGATAGCATCCTCAAAGGAGTGTTTGGCATCGTATCCCATATCTTCAATGATATCGTCCATAACTTCAATTAGATTGCCACATGAATGGAGGATCGCCGGTTTCCCAAATTTATGAATGGTTTCTACAATTCTCTTATGCCATGGAAATACAAACTTACGCAAATGCTCGGGAGAAAGCATGGTTTGGCTTTTAAATCCCCAATCGTCATTGGAAATCAAGGCTCCTACCGTATCGTAAGCTGCACAAATTTCATAATAACGAACCAACCTTGAGCCTACAGCACCAAAAATATCCTGTACCAGGACCGGATCTTCGTAAATCATGTAGCAAAGTGAATCATATCCTACTAATTGAATAACGTTTTCCAATACTCCACCGGGTCCATAGACAATTAGCTTCATACCATCGGGCAAATCGGAACCCAACTTTTCCAATCTTGAGTAATCAAATGAATCGGGATCAGGCCATTCATAATTTTCAAAATCGGTACGGCTTTTGATTACACTCCCATCATTCAGAGAGCGCGTCGCAATTTGCCTAACCTCTCCATGGGGAAAAGAAAAGTCAGAACCGTGAATAGTAGCATAATCATATCCGGCATTCTCAAAAGCCTTAATCATAATTCTAATTCGTTCCAGCGGCTCCTGCACTGCAGCCATAGATTGGCCCGCAAGTTTTTCGTACAGGGATTGATTGAGGAAAAACTCAAAAAGCGTAGGTCTATCCGGAATTTCACAATGCAAGACTTTTAATAGGTTTATAAAATCAGGCCTGCGCATATAATTCACCTCAGTTGTATTATTTTGTATTACTTTATCAGCATAGAACATATTTACTTTAGATATGCCGCAATTCCACCGCTTGCAACGAAATAATACAAATTACTAAAAAATATGCTTGCACCATAACATAATCAACTACATTAATAATACTGCATCCATCCTGTTTATAGTAATATTAGCAATCTCCCTATTTCCTATAACAGTGAAGGTATATTTCTTTCCGCCCAATAGGTCGGTAACCTGTCCCTTCTCAAAATGGCTTTTATCTATTTCAATATTTACATCGGAATCACTGTTATTTATAATAACCATTGCCCTTTCACTTCCATTGTCCCTTGCAAAAGCTAACACCTGTTTATTGCTCGATAACTCTATAAATCGTATTTTCCCATCCACCAGCACCGGATTATTTTTTCTTATTTGTATAAGCCTTCTATATAAATCAAACAACCCAGGTCCAGGAACTTCCTCATCCCATATCATTGTTCTTCTGCAATCAGGGTCACCACCGCCCGTCATGCCTATCTCATCGCCGTAATAAATCATGGGTATTCCTACGAATGTCATGGTAAAAATCACCGCAAGCTTCATTTTTTCAACATCACCATTGCAAACAGTTAGAAATCTGGCGGTATCGTGACTTCCCAATAAATTGAGCAAATAATAAGGAGTTTCATCCTTATAACGCACAAAATATTTATTCAGCCTTATAATAAAACCATCCTTATCCAGCGAACGTTTTGCAAAAAATTCAATAACCGCCTGCCTGAATGGGTAATTCATCACAGAATCAAATTCATCTCCCATCAGCCAAGGCGTAGCATAATACCATACTTCACCGATGACAAATACATCCTTTTTTATTGACTTCAGTCTTGTCCTAAATTCCTTCCAAAAACCATGAGATACTTCATCCGCTACATCAAGCCTCCAGCCGTCAATATCCAGTTCTCTGGTCCAGTACTCAGCTACTCTTATTAAATATTCACGGACCTTCGGATTTGATGTATTTAATCTGGGCATGTTTGGAATATTAACCCCGAATGTTTCATAGTTTGGTTCGGGCTTTGTTTGTACCGGGAATTCCCGAATATAAAACCAATCAGCATAGACAGACCTTTGCCCGTTTTTAACCACATCCATAAAAATCTTATTTTCATTGCTGCAATGATTAAATACCGCATCCAGTACTATTTTTATTCCCCTATTATGAGCCTGAGACACGAGTTCTTTCATATCATCCAGCGTCCCGAAATGAGGATCAATTTTATAATAGTCTATTATATCGTATTTATGGTTGGAATTGGATAAAAATATCGGAGTTAAATATATGGCGTTCACTCCAAGATCCTTAAGGTAATCAAGCTTACTTATAATGCCCTTTATATCCCCTCCAAAAAAGCTATTGCTATATGGCTTTGTTCCCCACCGCTGCACTTCTGCCGGATCATTACTCTTATCACCATTATAAAACCTTTCAGGGAATATTTGGTAAAATATTGCATTCTTACACCAGCTAGGTATATCAAGAATATCATCGTAATTAATATAAGAATATTGGAAATATCCTCCATTCAATGTATTCTCAGGGAAATCTCTCGTAAAACCATCTTCCAGGTAATACAGATGTTGGCCGTTAATATCGATTAGCTTAAAAAAATACTTAAACCTTTTACTTTCCAACTCTATGGTGCAATTAAAATAATCATAGTATTCATCATGCAAAAAATGCTGCATTTTTTTGCACAATAAATTAGAAGTATAATTATACCGCTCAGTATAGTATACATAACACTCCAAAATATCATTTTTCGCAACCCTCAGCCTGAGATTCAATTCATTTTGCGTCTTAGGATAAGCATATATTCCAAAATTTTCATGATGTATTGCCTCTTTTAACATAATTGATTATCACCTCTACTGCTTCAATATAATCTGCTATTGTTTCACTGAGCCTTCCGTGAGACCTGATATAAAATACCTCTGTAATGTAAAGAATAATACCAGCATGGGCAATGAACCGAGCAATGCCGCAGCGCAATATCTAGGCCAGTTTATGCCGTATTGTCCTTCAAACATACTCCTCAAACCTACGGCCAAAGGCATACTTTTAAAACCTCCAGTCATAACAACGTTGGCTATTACGTACTCATTATACGCTAAAACAAAGCTTTGAACAGCTATAACAGCAAGCATTGGTTTAACCAGAGGAATAATAATCATTATAAGAACTATCGCTTTATTTGCCCCATCTACAAATGCCGATTCTTCCAACTCTTTAGGTATGGTATCGAAGTACCCTTTGGCAAGCAATATCAATCCCGACAGCGCAATAACTGTATTTACAAAAATGAGACTGATTATTTTGTTCAATAATCCCAAAGCGTTCAATATCTGGTGTATTGCAACCATGGATAGAGCCAGCGGAAATATCTGTATTAACAGTATTCCGTTAAAAGTAGTCTTTTTTCCATAAAAATCTAATCGCGAAAAGGCATAAGCTCCCAAAGAGGTCAATATGGTTGTTAAAGCCATGGTCCCCAACGATATAATAAGAGAATTCCTCATCCAGTCGACAAATTGGTGCTTTGTAAAAAGGTCATGATAATTCTTTAATGTAAATTTTCCCGGCAGAATACCCGAATCCAATGACACAACGTTTTCGCCGAAAGATATAACTATCATATATAAAACCGGAACAAGTACCGATAATGCAAATACTAATAACAATAAATTTAACAGTAAATATATCAACTTTTTTTTAACTTTTGTTTCCCATTTCATGTCCCGCCACCTTTCCAAATAATTTGATAACGTGCTCGTATACTGCTTATATCAGTCATTCAAAAATCTTCTGGAAATTTTCATATTGGACAATGCAAATATAGCCATGAATATAAAAATAATTACAGAATATGTAGCAGCCAAGTCATATCTAAATACTCTAAAAGCCATATTGTACACATAGGTTAACAAAAGATCAGTAGCTCCGGGATCTCCCAATCGCTCTCCCGCAGGTCCACCATTAGTCACAATATATATTCCAAATTGATTAAACTGCATAATAAAGGCCATAATAAGAGTTGGCATCATTCCTTTTAATAGATGCGGTATAGTTATGCACATAAAATTCCTTAATTTTGAAGAACCGTCTATTTCGGCAGCCTCATAAAGCTGACGCGGAATTGATTGCAGCATCCCTAAAGCAACCACCATAAAATAAGGAAAACTATACCATACAGTAATGAAAATAACGGATATTTTCGCTGCAAAAGGATGAGTCAGCCAAGGCACTCTTTTAAAACCAGCCAATTCCAAAAGATTGTTTATAAAACCATAGTTAGTATTCAAAAGCCCTCTCCATATCAGAAGCGTAATAACTGAAGGTATTACCCATGGAATTATAAATATAGTTCTATAAATTGCTCCCAGCTTGATATTATTGTTATTTAATATTACCGCCAACACCGTAGCAATACAAAAAGCAGCGAATACAACGGTAATTGCAAAAATAAAAGTCCATATAATAAGTCTTGATAGACCATTTATACCTTCACTAAATATATATTTATAGTTCTCAAAGCCAATAAATTCATAATCGTACATGTGCACCACGCTGTAATTGGTAAATGAAAGCCATATGTTCTGAACAATCGGTATAACATAGAAAATGAATATCAAAATCATTGCAGGAGATAGTATTAAAAACGCTTTCAATGTTTCCTTAAATTTTTTACGTCTTTCAGTTATGTTTTTCATGCCTGTTTCTCGTAAATATTTTACACACCATTCATACCAGGCCATTTCAACATCCTCCAATTCAAAGCGAAGGGAAGGGGACATACTCCCTCCTCCCCTCACTTTCACTTAAAGACAAATCATACTTGAACTTTAATAATATTCAAACCCCGATTCTTACTCAAATTTTGGTTATAACTACTGTCGCATTTTTGCTATATCTTCTTTTATCTTTTCTTCAAACTCTTTTAAGGCATCGGGTACAGGCTTATTATTGAAAAATATATTATCCAAAGCTTGTTTTGAATAGTTCCATATCACAGTGGCTTCAGGATTAGATGGAAATACCTGGGAGGTCATTCCAACGTCAGCAAGCATTTTTAGATTGTCATCTGATTGTACATACTCACTGTTATAAACACTTTTGTTTAATGTATTTCTCTGCCCGTTCTTAGCTTCTCCTCCGTTTGCTGCCTCATACAGCCTCTGTAAGTTTTCATCCTTCATCATATATTTGAAGAAAGCATCAGCCTCTTTGGGATATTTAGAATTCTTGTTAGCTACTATCCCCAGCACGCTTCCCAAAGGTTTGCTGGGTGTACCATCATCGTTGTTTGGAAGAGGCACATATCCATAATCTATGTTATTATCTTTATAAGTCTGTGCATACCACAATGAATAAATAATCATAGCTACTTTTCCTTCTGCAAACCGCTGGCTGACTATGCTCTCATCTTCTTCGGGAGTTTGTGTAGTAAGACCTTTTTCCTTCAATTCCAGCAATTCTTCAAAAGCTTTAATGGAACCTTCATTGGCCACTCCGATATCATCGGGATTGAAAGAACCATCGGAATTTCTACCAAAATAATATCCTCCATGCCTTTCTATAAGGGGATAGATAAACCAATAATTAGTAGGATTGGTGAAAAAACCGTACTGGGTAATACTACCACTTGAATCCCTTACAGTCAATTCCTCGGCCATTTTGAAAAATTCGCTCCATGTTTTTGGGGGTTCCTCTATAAGTTCTTTGTTATAGATGATACCATATGCATCAGCAGAATAGCCCACACCATAGAGCTCTCCCTTATATCTGAACGCATCTATGGCAACGGAAGCAAATCTATCAGCAAATTCCTCATCAACAAACTCAATAGGCCTTAAAGTATCCGCTTCAACAAGGACACCGAGATCAGCTGCCTGAGCCAATACAAGATCGGGGGCATCTGCTGAAGCTGCTACAACAACATACTTTTGTCTTACCTCAAAGAAGTTGTTGTCCAGCACCTCTATTTTGACACCTGTTTCTTCTGTAAATTCATTTGCTATGGACTGCAACTCCTCGTTTTCTTCAGGAATTAGGCTAAACCATATCTTCAGCTGAGCTTCCGGATTTAGCTCTTCTTTTGTTCCTTCTTCTTCAGCCTCTTCTTGTGCTAATTCTTCTTGAGTCGACTGCTCTTCTTGCTCCGGCTGTTCTTCTTGAGTTTCTGTGGTCTTTTGCCCGCTTGCACAGCCGCTAAAAAGTACGAACACTAACACCAAAACCAAGGTAACACTTAAAATTTTTCTAAACATTCCGTATCACCCTCCCATCCCATAAATTATTATTTTCTTCAAATAGCTACATATAAAATGGAGTAATGTGGCTATTTGAAGATATTTAATTTTTGTCAGCACCTTGAATGTTTTCTTATGAAATCAGTGTTGTAATTCGCCTCCTCTATGCTTTTTGCGGGCGTGCAAAAGGCAACATTTCCGTCCTTTGCTATATCTATGTTCTTTTCAACCATTTCAAAGGATTCACAATCAATGGAAAGGCAAACATTATTAGATTTGGCTATTAAATCTTTCAGGACGGTTATAGGCTCTGTCTGATTAGGATCGGTAGCAATCCATATGTTTTTTACATTTCTTAAGCTGCATAATTCGGGAACTATATATAATGCCCTTGAATGGCAGTGGAGATACCCCCTCCCAAAATAATCTATTACCTTCTGTGTGTAGGGTGCTCCAAATTCTCTGTAAAGCTGTGGAGATATCATGCATGCAATATCCTCGGACATATTAATGCCTTCCCGGAAAAAATACGTTCCGTATTCGGTATCCCCCAAATATTTATATACTTTATTTTTCAAATCTTCAGCAAACTTAATCGATGCCTCCGCACAAAAATTCATAAATCGATGAACTTCATCGGGATTATCATAAAAATCAGTATAAATTGCCTCACCTCTTAAAGCATGTGCTAAATCAAGTGGAGAAAAAAAGCCTCGCATATAGGGAATGCCTGAATTTTTTACTCTTTTCATTAACTTTTCCGAAATAATTACAAACTTTTTGTACCATTCAGCACTGCCGATTTCAGGCAAATCTTGCCAATCTTCAAGACGTTTAAGTACCGGCCTGCTCCAACTGGTATCCTCTGCAAAAACTATTTCACCGTCAACGAAAGCACTATAATCTCCTATTCCCAGTATTGGAGAAATATTGGGCAATGTATCATCAAGGACATCTTTTCTTGCCCCATATACCTTCTCGGTTTCTTTTATTAAATCATCTACATAACTCTCGATATCCGTATGGCTGTCAAAATCGTACTTTTTCAAATTTATACTACTGTATAACTCAACATCGGTGTCCAATAATGCCCTATAAATAAAATTTCCCGTACTTCCTTCATCCACTGCATTGTAAAATTTCTCAAACCTCTCCACCACTTCTTTAAAATAGGGTTTATAGTAACTTAATGCCTTAAACATATTTTTCACCCCGATTTATAATTAATCCTCTTCAACCCGTCGAGGAATTCGATCATAGTTTATTCCTATTTTTTTGTGAAATTTAATAATATTGTCAATATAATCACTCTTCTTCGATATTACAGCAGGAAGTGCATCGTCATTCTTTAAAATATGCCACTGTATAATGTCAAGAATTAGCTGATCTATTGCCAGCTCTATCAGCATTGTATTGTTTGTTATAACACTGATCTCTTCTATAGTCTCATTGCCTTCCCCAATAAGAATTCTTTCCCTGTCTGAGACGACTATTATCCTCCGTCTTGTCCATATTTCTTTTAACACATCGCTTGGAATGCCATATTCGTATATAACCCCGAAATCATAAGGCAATTTTCCATAAGAAAAGCTGATAATATTAACACCTCTGTTATATGCATCCTGCAAATCATCCATAAAAATCCCGGCCTCTTGTTCCCACAGCGATAAATAAATCTCTTTTTTAGCTTCTTTTATCAAATTTCTGATCTCTCCAAGCATGTATTCGTAGTCTGTTATATTAATTAAATAACCGTTAGCTCTGGGTTCAGATTCAATGCTATCCATTCTTTCTTCCAGCGTGGCTATTTTATTAAGGTAATCTTCACGACACCTGCTGAAGAGCTCTTTGTACGGAACCGGTGAATAAAGTTTAGGGGTTGCCTCAATTTCAATAACTATCCCCTTATGCACAAGCCTTTTCAATATATCGTAAATCATCGTTCTGGTGATATCGGTATTCTTGGCGATTTCATAACCGCTCATGGGGTTTTTCCTAATCAAAGCTAAATATACCTTTGCCTCATTCGTTGAAAAGCCAATATCCTGCATAATGTTAATAACTTCATCCATAAACTACATTCCTTTCTACCGATATGTAAAATTTTAGTTCAACCAATAGCCAACTATACCCGTCAAACTCCAATTGAACATCACATAAATCCAGGACCTTTATTTAAACGAATACAACTTTTAATTTGATTTACATTGAATAAATACAAAATATGAATCAATATTTACTATAGTTGTAATGTATATTACTACTATAGTAAATATACCATTAAAGCTATATTTAGTCAATATATTTTAAAAATTTTTTTGAT
>JAMNZY010000001.1 GCA_023622055.1 Bacillota bacterium | reverse complement strand
TTCTTTCCCTTCAGTAATTGTAAATCAGCATCGTTGTCATAATACATTTTTGCCATGTTAACATTCCTCCTCAATTTTTATGCAATTTGAACCTCTATTTATGGCAATAATGCCGGTCCTCACCAATTCTTTTATGCCAAAAGGCTTTAAGAGTTCTTCAAAAGCTTTAACCTTATCTTTATCACCTGTAAGTTCTATTGTCATGGAATTGCGGCTGACATCCACAATATTTGCTCGAAATATCTCTGCAATGTGGATAATTTCTGACCTTATTTTCGGTTCTGCATCAACTTTAATTAAGACCAGTTCCCTTGTAACCGAATCTTCTGGATTTATTTTACTGACTTTGATAACATCTACCAGCTTGTTTAGCTGCTTTTTTACCTGCTCCACCACATATTCATCACCCTCAACTACTATGGTCATCCTAGATATATCTGGATTTTCAGTAGTTCCCACCGCTAAACTGTCGATATTAAAGCCTCTGCGGCTAAAAAGGCCTGCGATTCTAGACAAGACCCCGGGGTGATTTTCTACAAGGACAGACAGTGTGGTTTTCATATCTTACCCTCCTATCATCTCATTGATGGGAGAACCGTTTAATACCATGGGATAGACGTTTTCATCGATGTCTATTACACATTCCAGCAAGAATGGCCCTTTGTGTTCAATCATGGCATCAATGGCAGGGACAATTTCCTCTGGCTTTTGAATTCTCAGAGCTTTAATGCCATAACTTGACGCCAGTTTTACAAAGTCTGGAGCAAACCCAAAGTGCACTTGATTATACCGTTTATCACAGTAAAATTCCTGAAGTTGGCGCACTAATCCCAAGCCCTTGTTATTGAACAGCACAATTTTTATAGGAAGGCCATTTTCAACGGCAGTGGCCATTTCTGCCATATTCATTTGAAAACTGCCGTCACCGCAAATATTTATAACCAGCTTATCAGATCTAGCAATTTGCACCCCGATGGCAGCTGGAAGGCCATAGCCCATGGTGCCAAGCCCCCCTGAAGAAATAAAGGTACGGGGCTTAATGAATTCGTAATGTTGAGCAGTCCACATTTGATGACACCCAACTTCGGTAGTGACAATGGCTTTGCCTTTAGTCTTGTCAGAAATATGGCGTATAACTTCTACAGGATTTAATTTCTCACCATCAATTTCATAGTTACCTTTTTTCTTCAAGCTAGTCATATAATCGGTCCAGGCAGCAGGAGCTTGGGATTTTACATTTGAAGCTATTTCCTTTAATATATGTTTCACATCTCCCACTATTGGAGTATGAACTGTTATGTTTTTGCCAATTTCCGCCGGGTCTATGTCTATGTGGATTATCTTGGCTTTTGGCGCAAAGCCCTCCACTTTTCCTATTGTCCTATCAGCAAAGCGTGCTCCCGCGGCAATTATTAAATCTGCTTCAGTTACGATTTTATTGGCAGCTGACAAACCGTGCATTCCAATCATGCCCACATAAAGGGGATGATTTGCGGGAAAAGACCCTATTCCCATTAGTGTTGTTACAACTGGTATATTGGCCTTCTGGGCAAGTTCCAATAATTCATTTTCAGCACGGGCTGAATTAATTCCACCACCAGCACAAATTACAGGTTTTTGTGATTTGTCTATCATTTCTGCGGCTCTCAGTATCTGTAAGGGATGGCCTTTAGTATTGGGTTTATAACCCCTAAGGGTAACATTTTCTGGATAGTAAAAATCAATTATTGTTTCAGCCACATTTTTTGGCAAGTCTATTAACACAGGTCCCGGTCTACCAGTAGAAGCAATGTGAAAAGCTTCTTTTACAATTCTGGGAATATCCTGTGCATTTTTAACCAAATAATTGTGCTTTGTGAAAGGTGCGGTAGCTCCTGTTATATCAACTTCTTGAAATACATCTCTTCCAATAACCGATGTAGATACTTGGCCTGTAATAGCTACAATGGGAATTGAGTCCATATATGCAGTAGCTATGCCTGTAACTAGATTTGTTGCTCCAGGACCGGATGTGGCCATACATACGCCCACCTTGCCTGAAACCCGAGCATAACCACTGGCTGCATGAGCTGCACTCTGTTCTGAACGTGTCAGAATATGTTTTATTTTGGATTTGTAAAGGGCATCATATACTGGAAGTATAGCACCTCCAGGATATCCAAAGATAAAGTTCACATCTTCATATTCAAGAGATTTAACCAAAGCTTCAGCTCCGGTAATCTTCAATTTCGGTCACCACCTAAATTAATATAAAATAAACCCCTCGCCTTGAGAATATGTCTCAGGGACGAGGGGATTCCTCGTGGTACCACCCTGCTTCGCCTCACCTTGCGGTTATGGCCTCAGGAAGTAGCTAGCTACTTCATTTTAACGCAATGCTGCGGCATCGGACTACTCCAAGTTCGCCCGAGCTGTTCAGGAGCGAGAATGAACAAATACGGTGGACCGGCTTTCACCTTACCCGGCTCTCTGTGCCACTTTCTTTGCCATACTCTCCATCATTACATTTCTACACAATATAGTAACTTTAAATATAGTTATAAAAAAACCCAGCAGGAGATTCAAATAGGAACCTGCCGCTGGAGACTTTTATTCTCACGGTGTTCTAAGGAACGACCTTAGATTGTACCGCTCGGTCACAGACGCCTAAATTGGCCGGAACCCTAGGTACACTTCCTATTAAGTCCAGATAATCTTAAATTTTAGATGTTGGTATGTATTTTACCATGATTTTAAAATATGTCAAGAGGCTTTTTAATAATTTGTTGTTATTCTGTGATAATGTCATGTTGAATTTATTCTGATAAAATGTCACCTATGAGAGAGGAGACATTTCGCTTGACTAAAAAAGAAATTACTAAACTTAGAGTCATCAATCAGACGATTGATGCAGTCATCACCATTAAGGAAGCAGCTGAATTACTAAACCTCAGTGAACGCCAAGTGATTAGGTTAAAAAAAGGAGTGTTGGAAAAAGGACCTGCGTTCATTATTCATAAAAATAGAGGTCGTAAGCCAGGACATGCAATCCCTGATGACATTCAAAAACGTATTGTTGATCTTAAAAATACAAAGTATCAAGAGGCAAATTTCACTCACTTCCAGGAGTTACTTGAAAAGCATGAGGGTATCTGTATTAGCTACTCTACTGTTTATCGTGTATTAAGCCAGGCGGGATTTGTCAGCCCCAAGAAGCACCGTAAAAGAAAAGTTCATCACAGACGTAAAAGAAAACCACAGGAAGGTATGCTGGTGCAGATAGATGCTTCTCCACATTCTTGGATCATTGGAGGGGATGTCTTTTCACTACATGGGGCCATTGATGATGCCACAGGCAAGATTCTTGCTTTATTTTTTGCTAAGAATGAATGCCTTGAGGGATATTTTCAGACGATGCGTCAAGTTATCAATCATCATGGAATTCCCATGAGTCTTTATTGTGACAGGCACACCATCTTCGTATCTCCTAATGGCAGTAAATTGACTATAGATGAGCAATTGCAAGGTAAACAGGTAAAGCTTACTCAATTCGGAAGGGCCATGGATGAGCGCCTTTTCATATCACGGTAATTATTTCCAGTTGCTTAAAAACGGTGTTAAGGCTTCTATATCACATAAGGCTAAAATCACAGTCCTCGATAGCTCTAAAACTGGTATAAGAGCATTGTATGATGGGCAGGTGTATGAAACTCAAAGACTTAAAGAAAGGCCGAAGGTAGAATCTCCACGAAAAGTTAAATGTTATGACGATAAGAAAACAAAGGTTTCTCCATCACCGGAACATCCTTGGCGTATATCAACAAAAGAAAAAGCCAGGCTCTACTATGAAGAGACTGACAGTCAAATTCTTGAAATGCTAGATCAACTGTTCAACTCTACAAGAGCCTGGGCATAAGAAATAAGCTGTATTCTTATGATACACTACTAGGATAGTTATCGCAAACAAGACCTTAAGTAAGTCAAATGAAAGTTTTGGCCGCTTGCGAAGCCCTTTACACGGAGTACGATCTGTGTTAGCCTGTTCGGGCCAGAGGCCAAGCATCAGGTAAAGGGCGGCCAAAACACTATGAGTTTCCCCTAAAGTATCATCAAAGTTAAATTAATTTATGCAAAGTGACATTTTCACTGAATAAAAATCATGCCTTTTAGGTGACATTTTCAAAGATTATTGACAGGAAGTAACTTTTGCAGTTCTTTTGTTGAACCTATATTAACTTTAAAAAATAGATTACAGGATATTAGTCCATGAGAAATCATTATTCTACCACGTGCACGCGAATCAAGTTAGTAGTTCCAGTCACATTAACAGGCACTCCTGCTGTTATAACGACAAGATCACCGCTTTTAACCATTCCGGAATTGACTGCCCCTTTTAATGCTTCGTGAAACATTTCGTCGGTTGATGATGTTTCATTTACCTTGAGAGGCGTCACACCCCGTATAAGCTGAAGTGTCTTTATGACTTTTTCATTGATTGAACACGTGGCATGGCTTATAGCATCGGTTATGGATTTTACAGTAATCTGTCTTTGCTTTCCAGCTTCGAGTGCGGCGATATCTGCCTTTTCCGCAATTTTAGCCATCATTATCGTTGCTTCTACCGGATATTTACCTGCAGCGGTCTCACCCGACAGCATGATAGCATCGGTACCATCAAAGATAGCATTGGCTACATCAGTGGTTTCAGCCCTTGTGGGTCGGGGATTTCTTATCATAGAATCAAGCATCTGGGTTGCAGTGATAACAGGTTTTCCTGCAATGTTGCACTTGGATATGATCTTCTTTTGTACTAGTGGCACATCTTCTACTGGGATTTCAACACCTAAATCCCCTCGAGCTATCATTATGCCATCTGCTACCTCTATTATTTCATCTATATTTTTTACGCCTTCCTGATTTTCTATTTTTGCAATTATATGTATGTCCCTGCCGCCATTTTCATCTAGAACTCTCCTAATTTCTAACACATCCTCAGCTTTTCGAACAAAGGATGCTGCCACAAAGTCTGCTTTTTCTTTGATGGCAAATACAATATCCTCTATGTCTTTTTGGGTCAATGCAGGTAAAGGCAGTGATTTATTTGGGATATTTACACCCTGCCTATCACTTACTTCTCCGCCATTTAAGACAGTGCAAACAACTTTCTCCCCTTGTACTTTTTTTACACAAAGCTCAATTAAGCCATCTGCCAAAAGTATCTTTTCACCTGGCATTACTGTATTAGCGATGTCGTGGAAATTTATAAAAGCTTCTTTGTCATTGCCGATTATAGGTGTAGAAGTGAGAGTGAATTCCTGATCTTTTTTCAGTGTGACTTTTCCATCATAAAAAGTCCCTAATCTTATCTCCGGACCTTTAGTATCCAGCAACAAAGCCACATTGGCATTTAACTCTTCACAGGCATCTCTAAGGGCATTAATTCTATTTCTATGCTCTTCATGGGTTCCATGGGATAGGTTAATTCGAGCAATATTCATGCCTGCCTCAATAAGTTGTTTTATTGTAACCTTGTCTTCACTAGAAGGGCCAAGGGTGCATATAATTTTTGTCCCAAGCAAAACTATCACATCCTTTTGCTTAATACGACAGTATATCAGCCAGCTTATATAATTCCATATCTAGGGGTTTGGAAGTTGAGAGGACCTTTTCTATGTCAGTTACAACTAGTTCACCGTTAATTAAACCGATCATTTTATTTTTTACATTTTCTTTTAGCAGATCTATTGCTTTCCCGCCAAAAAGGCTGGCCAATATCCTGTCATAGGCTGTCGGGGTACCTCCCCGCTGCAAATGGCCAAGTATAATAACCCTAGTATCCAAACCAGTCTTTTCTTGAATCACCTTACCTACTTCAAAACTGCTGGCTGCGCCCTCTGCAACTACTATAATGCTGTGCAGTTTTCCTCTTTTGTAGCCTGATTGGATTTTTTCGCAAACGGCATCCAAATCAAAAGGTATCTCAGGTACCAGAATAGTCTCAGCACCACTGGCAAGGCCAGTATATAGAGCTAAATGGCCAGCATTCCTGCCCATGACTTCAACCACAAATGTCCTCTCATGTGATGTGGCAGTATCCCTGACTTTATTTAGAGCGTCAACTACTGTATTGACAGCCGTATCAAAGCCTATACAGTTGTCAGTAAAAGCTATATCATTGTCAATAGTAGTCGGAATACCGATAGTGGGAACGCCCATTTTAGACAGGACATTAGCTCCTCTTAGGGAACCATCGCCCCCAATGACAACAACGCCCTCAATACCGAAAGCCTCCAAGTTTTTTAAAGCCTTTTCTTGACCTTCCTTTGTTTTAAACTCATCACACCTGGCAGTTAGCAGCACCGTTCCGCCTCGATGTATTATATCGCCTACAGAGCTAATGTCAAGTTTAACAAAATCAGAATTAATTAGGCCCATAAAACCTCTGTGGACACCGTAAACTTCTATGCCATAATATACAGCTTTTCGAACTATAGCCCTGACGGCAGCATTCATTCCAGGTGCATCTCCACCACTTGTTAGTATGCATATTCTGTTCATGATAACTATTTCTCCCTTCCTTTTATGTAAAAAGATTTTTCTCCAAAATTATATTTTGCGCCTCTTCAGCCTCAGATTCGGGGACAATAATTTCAATGCAACAACAGCGCCTTTTACTTTTCATGATTTCCCTTGTCTTAACTAAAATGCCTTCATCCTTTATTGCCTTTTCAATCCTATCAGCTGTTTCTCTGTCACTGGCCATATATATTACTGTCCACAAACCAACCGGCCTCCTTTTTTCTGGTTTTATCAAAGAGGAAAGACATTAGTTATTTACAATTTGCTTATCCCAAAAAATATAATCTCTCAAACCAGCATTTTCAGCCAATAGATTTAAATTCTCAACAGAAGGGTCTATTCTACTGTCCAACAGAAAACTTTTTCCTGTCTCTTTTACATATATCACAACCTGAGAATTCCCTTTATGACTGGAAACAAATTCTCGCACATTATTCATGTTTATGTTGTCTTTCTTTGATACTATGAAAACAACTGTCCCTTCCACAGCATCCTTTTCTAAAGGCTTCACTTCTTCCACAAGCAATTTCGGTGCTTCCTCTTCTTTATAGTCAATTCTGCCTTTGATATATACTTTAGAATCGGGAAGCAATAAGTTTTTGTATTTTTCCAATACTTGGGGAAAAACTATAGCTTCCATATTGCCAGTTAAATCCTCTATATTTATAAAGGCCATAAGTTTTTCACTTTTGGTGGTCTTTGTATTAACCCCAGTTATTATACCACCTATCACCACTTCTTTTTTATCTTGAAGGCTGTTTATCTTATCTTTATCTCCAATGAAAAAAGTAACATTTTTTTCAAGTTCGCTTTTGTATTCAGATAGAGGATGACCACTGACATAGATGCCAAGCATTTCCTTTTCCATAGCAAGGAGCTCACTAGAAGGATACTCAGGTATATCCGGCAATGTCTCTTGAGTGGTAGGAATGTCATCTAACATTTGAAAAATAGATATTTGATTTTTCATGTTTTCTCTTTGCTGCTTCTGAATCCTTGCAAATGTGTCTTCGTAAATATTAAGGAGCTGTGATCGTTTTGCTCCCAGTGACGCAAAGGCACCACTTTTTATTAGACTTTCTAAAGCTTTTTTATTGAGATCTCCGTAAAGCTTTTCTATAAAATCAGTTAGGGATGTAAACTTGCCTTTTGATTTCCTGGCTTGAATAATGGCTTTTGCAACATTTTGTCCAACATTTTTCACTGCAGTGAGACCAAAGCGTATTTTGTCTGATACTACTGTAAAGACTTCGTAACTTTCATTAATGTCCGGAGGCAAAACTTCTATTCCCATGTGACGGCATTCATTTATATAATACGCTACTTTATCAGTGTTGTCCATAACACTTGTCAAGAGAGCTGCCATATATTCTACAGGAAAATGGGCCTTTAAGTAAGCTGTTTGATATGCTATGACAGCATAGGCTGCTGTATGAGCTTTATTAAAACCATAACCTGCAAAATAGGAAATTTCATCAAAGATTTTTCCTGCAGTGGTTTTGTCTATGCCGTTATTGACACAGCCTTTTATAAAAGTTTCTCGCTGTGCAGCCATAACATCCTGCTTTTTTTTACCCATTGCCTTGCGAAGAATATCTGCCTGTGCCAACGAAAAACCAGCCAGTTCCTGGGCTATCTTCATTGCCTGTTCTTGATAGAGAATAATGCCATAGGTTTCGGATAAAATAGGTTCAAGCTTTGGATGCAAATAATTGATGGGCTTTAGACCGTTTTTACTTTTGATAAAATCATCAGCTGCACCGCTGCCAAGGGGGCCTGGCCGGTATAGGCCAATAATTGCGGCCACGTCCTGAAAAGTCTCCGGTTTTAATTCTGTAAGTAAGTTTCGCATACCGGTGCTTTCCAACTGAAAAACCCCGGCAGTGTTTCCCTGGCTCAGCATCTCATATACTTTTTTATCATCCAATGGAAGTTTATCCAGATTTATCTCCTTGTTTCTTGTGCGGCGTATGATATTAATGGCATCCCTTATCACTGTAAGGGTGCGCAGACCTAAAAAGTCCATTTTTAAAAGGCCCAGCTCTTCAAGAGCAGTCATTGTATACTGTGTGGTTATATTTGAGTCTCCAAGCTTATGTAGTGGAACGTGTTCCACAATTGGGTCTTTCGAGATTACTACTCCTGCGGCATGGGTTGAAGCATGACGGGGAAAACCTTCCAGGTCTTTAGCTATATCTATGAGGCGCTTTACTCTATCATTTTCATCGTAGAGCTTTTTCAGTTCCGGGTTTAATGTCAAGGCATTTTCGATTGTCATTCCCAGCTCCGCAGGAACCATTTTTGCAATCTTGTCTACCTCTCCATAAGGATAGCCCATGACACGACCAACATCGCGTATGGCTGCTCTGGCTGCCATAGTTCCAAATGTCACTATTTGAGCTACTCTATCTTTGCCATACTTTTGGACTACATAGTCTATAACCTCCTGCCGGCGCTCATAGCAAAAATCCACATCTATATCCGGCATAGATATTCTTTCGGGATTTAAAAAACGTTCAAACAGCAAATTATACTTTAAAGGATCTATGTTGGTAATATATAAACAATAAGCTACTAAACTGCCGGCGGCTGAACCTCTTCCAGGGCCCACCATTATGCCCTTTTGTCTGGCATAGTTGATAAAATCCCACACAATTAAAAAGTAACTGGAATACCCCATTTTTTTAATAGTCTCAAGCTCATAGTCCAGTCGCTTTTTAATTTCTTCGGTTATTTCGGTATATCTCTCTCTAGCGCCCTTGTAACAAAGTTGTTTTAGGTATTCATCCTCTGTAAGCCCTTCAGGGACTTGAAAACTTGGCAAGTGTACAGTGCCAAAATCCAAAGTCACATTACACCTTTGGGCTATTTTGACGGTATTTTCAAGGGCTTCGGGAATATATGAAAAAAGCCCTTCCATTTCATTTTGAGACTTTAGGTAAAACTCCGAACTTTCAAATTTCATTCGGTTTTCATCGTCTAATGTTTTTCCTGTTTGAATACACATAAGGACATCTTGGGCCAGAGCATCATCCTTTTCGATATAGTGGACGTCATTAGTGGCCACAAGGGGAATTCCCGTTTCTTGGCTCAAGCGAATCAGGTCATTGATTATCTTTCTCTGATCTAAAAGGCCGTGGTCTTGAACTTCTATGTAAAAATTATCCTGTCCAAAAATGGATTTAAACTGTAAGGCTGTGCTCTTTGCACCTTCATAATCGCCTTTTAAAAGCAATGATGGAATCCTTCCAGCAAGACAGCCGCTGAGTGCTATAAGACCTTCTGAGTACTTAGCTAAAACAGACATGTCTATCCTAGGCTTATAATAAAAACCTTCTGTGAACCCCAATGAAACAAGCTTCATAAGGTTTTTATACCCTTGATTATCTTTAGCCAAAAGAACTAAGTGATACTGTTCTTCATCTATACCAGGTTCTTTATCCAGCATAGTCCGCTCTGCCATATACACTTCAGCGCCTATGATTGGCTTTATGCCGTAAGAACGCATAGTTTTGTAAAAATCTATTACACCATACATGGCCCCATGGTCAGTAATGGCACAGCTTTCCATGCCCAGCTCTGACAGGCGTCTAGCCAGCTTGTCTATTTCGCAGGCTCCATCCAAGAGGCTGTAATTCGTGTGAACATGCAAATGTACGAAATCTCCCAAAAAACTCACCTACCTGTCAATTACCCTCACAGAAATAATAGATTTTGCCACCAAATTTCCTTCGTGGACTACATTTATTTCAGCTTTTCCCGACTTTCTGCCCATGTCGATTATTTTTGCTACAACTTCTATATCCTGTTCCAATTGAACAGGTTTTGTAAAATATACCGTAAAGCTATCTAAAACCGTCTCCAGACGTTTTTGCACTCTAAATGCCTCGAAACCCGCATTTGCCATAATGGTCATCAGGGCTCCGCTGCTGGCAACACCCTGCGGGTTAAGCATCACAGGGTCTGTCTTGCCTGTGAGCCTCACTCCATTTTCCATTTTGCTCATAGAGAATCTATTCATGACTATGCCATCAAGTGTTTCTCCAATTTGAGGTTGGAAGCTTAAATGTTGAAAGGCTTTTATGGCATCTTTTTTAGTTAATACTCCTACTAGTTTTTTGTTCTCAACTACAGGTATGAGCTTTATGTCTTCCCATACCATCAATCGGGTTGCATGGGCAATGGGTGTATCTTTAGTAACCACTATAGGATCCTTGCTCATTATGTCTTTTATTAAAACACTGTCGTCAAGGCTTGATATATCATGGCTTGTAACAATACCGCAAACTCTCATGTCTTTGCTGACTACAGGAAATTTACTGTGTTTTGTAGCTTTGTATAGTCTTCGCCAATCACCTACAGTGGCATCGACAGTTAAATAATGGGGCTGTGTCACCATTGCATCTTTAACTCTGACTACTTCTTTCCTCACTAGCCTCTTATAGAGAGCTCTATTGATAATCGTAGCCACTGTAAAAGTATCATAGGATGATGAAAGCAGCGGCATTCCTGTTTTGTCTGCAAGTTTAACAACTTCCTCATCTACACCAAATCCCCCAGTAACCAGCACTGCAGCACCAAGTTTTAAAGCCAGCATTTGTGCATCTTTGCGATTGCCAACTATTAAAAGACTTTCCGGCTCAATGAACTTGTCCATTTCTTCAACTTCCATAGCGCCGATGAGAAACTTATTTAAAGGCTTGTGAAGACCAGATTTTCCACCCATTACACTTCCGTCAACAATATTTACTACTTCAGCAAAGGACAAATGCACAATCTCTTCATCAGCCTTTTTTTCAATGCGGATAGTGCCTTTTCTAGGCATAGTACACACATAACCGGCCAACTGGGCATCTTTAATTGCTCGATAGGCTGTGCCTTCACTGACATCTAACTTGCTTGCTAATTGTCTCACTGAGATTTTAGTGCCAACCTTTAAATTCTTTATGTACTCAATGATGCGAGCATGTTTTGTCATGATATAATCTCACCTTTTAATCTATTATATCGAATTTAAAAGCTACCGTCATGGTAGCTTTTAAATCTAGTCTTCTCCAAATTTGCTTTCTATTAATTCAACTAGCTTGTTTACAGCTTCTTTTTCATCTTCCCCCTGAGCAGAGATTGTAATTTCAGTTCCCTGACTTACCGCAAGGGACATAACGCCCATTATACTTTTGGCGTTAACCTTTTTGCCCTGTTTTTCGATGAAAATTTCGGATTTGAATTTGTTGGCTGTCTGAACAAAAAGGGCGGCAGGCCTTGCATGAAGCCCAGTTTTGTTTTTAACAATCACGTTTTGTTGAAACATCTGACAATTCTCCTTTCATAGTCTGATATTTCTTAGCCATATCTTCAATTTTTTTTAATCTATAGCTCACACCGGATTTGCCTAAAACCGGATCCATCATTTGCCCCAATTCTTTTAAGCTCAAATCCGGGTATTTAAGCCTAAGTTCTGCAATTTGCTGAAGTTTTTCAGGTAATTTGTCAAAAATTTTGTTTTCTTTAAAATAATTTATACTGGCAATTTGCCTAACAGAAGCATCTACAGTCTTTTTGAGATTGGCTGTTTCACAATTTACGATGCGGTTTACGCTGTTTCGCATATCTTTTAAAACCCTGACATCCTCGAATTTTAATAGATTGTTGTGGGCACCCATGAGACCGAGGATATCTGAAATATTGTCTCCATCTTTTAAATAAATCATATAGTTATTTTTGCGTTCGGAAATATTGGATTTTAAACCAAAATAGTCAATAATTTTAATCAAAGTCTGAGCCATATCTTTATCTTGGGTTACAAATTCCATATGGTAAGGCCCTTTGGGATTACTAATTGAACCGCAGCCTAAAAAAGCTCCCCGCAAAAAAGCCCTTTTACAGCACTTTTTTTTAATTAAATTTGGGTTCATGCCAGCTTTTTGAAGTCCCGTATTTTCTTTTTGTGGCAGTATTCCCAGTTCCTCTAGCAAGCTTCTGCAATACTGGGCGTCTATTGAAATGATGTACAACCTTTTATCTTTTAAAAAGTTATTTCTTTTAACGGCAATTTGGACAGGAGATTGAAAAGCTTTCCTCAGTAACTTGTAAACTCTCCGGGCTGTAGGTGGGTGCACAGTTTGCACTTGAAGTAATACCTTTTTTTCACCGCCCACTATTCTTATGGTTCCTGCCATTTTAACAAGTGCCGCCAGTTCTGCCTTCTGACAGCAGCTCTTGGAGGGTTGACGAGACAACTCCTCTTTAACGTCATAGGAGAAAGACACACCCTCACCTCATTCCTTTATTCTACATAAATTTTTGAAAACCTTCAATAAATCTATTAAATTAAATCCATTATTACTTTTGCCAGTAATTCTGGACTGTGGCGAACTACATCCGTGGGATTTATCACAGAAGCAGCTACCACTTTATAACCCATTGCCTCAATTACCTCTCTGTCACACTTAACAGGAGTGGACCCATCTGACAAATAGCGGGATAACAGATAATCAGGAATTTCACCTGAATTGATGATTACAAAATCCATTACATCGGGACTGGAATGATCAATGACAGCCCTCACATGATCTGAGGCTGAATATCCGTCAGTCTCACCAGGCTGTGTCATAACGTTCACCACATAGATTTTTTTAGCTTTGGCTTTTGATATAGCTAAAGTTATATCTTTTACTAGCAGGTTTGGAATTAAACTTGTGTAAAGACTACCCGGCCCTAATATTATGGCATCGGCAGTCTGTATGGCTTCCAGAGCCTCATCTAACGGTTTGGCATCAGAGGGCTTTAATACTACCTGCTTAATTCTCTTTCTTGAATTGGGAATATGGGACTCGCCACAAGCTTTTTCACCGTCTTCGTACATTGCTTCTAAAACAACATTATCCAAAGTGGAAGGAAGAACTGTTCCCTTAACGGCAAGAACTTTGCTTGACTCCTTTATGGCCAGCTCAAAGTTCCCTAACATTTCCGTCATAGCAGCTAGAAATAGATTTCCAAAACTGTGGCCTTTGAAAGTGCCACTGTTGAAACGGTATTGAAATAATTTTTCCATGAGAGGTTCTGTAGAAGCAAGAGCTAATA
>JAMNZY010000165.1 GCA_023622055.1 Bacillota bacterium | reverse complement strand
AAATGCCAACTTTGATAAAAATTATCAAAGAGGTGATGCTTTTGCTTTTCTCCATACTTTATTTTTCCATCTACGTCACTTAATGTAACTGTATGCCTGTTTAAGTACTTTTATAACCAAAACTTAAAAAGGGAGAGCAATAGCTTGAGGAAGCGGGAGAATTATCTTGAAGAGGGCATAAGCGCCCTACTGCCGGTCTATACTCAGGGCGTAGGAGATACCACCGTGCTCATCACCCTGGAGGGCAATCAAAGGGTGATACATAAGAAAATAAAAGCGGTACTTAAAAGCATTGCATCCAGCCTTTCCTACGACATTGTAGAGCTTCGGAGAAAGTATGGAGAAATATTAGGCCAGAAGGTTAAAATACCTATACCGCTTAAGCACGACCTTATACTGATGCACGTTGTGGTGAGGCAACCCCTTGTCCAAGGGGACCAAACCTTCGGGTATATAAACTTAAGCTGCAAAGAAGAAGTGATAAAGGAAGGCAAGTATTGCACCGTGGTCCTCAAAAACGGGGTGGATATACAGCTTTTGCAGTCATACAGCACCACACAAAAGAACATATTGAACGCTCAGCTAGTAAAAAAACACTTTCTCGAAAACAACTACCAGGGCATTGAAAAGATAAGCTCCTTTAAGGAGCTTGACCATGAACTCCGTTGCCCCGCCACCCGCGGCGATATGGTAGTGCTTTATGAGTACATAAAAAAACTCATGATTCCCGGGGGAATGTAATTCCACTTCCTTGTGGAAACATATCTCACCCGGGAATTGTAATTTCACCGTATTCTAGCAGGTGGGTACTTTAATCTAACCCGGGAGAGAAAGGCTCAGTGTTTGCTCCAACGAAATTGACTGCACTGCAAAAGTCATACCTTTTCAAGCGATATAAATTGCTCATTCATGAATAGAACCGAGATTGAATATTCCGTATCCTAAAGAAGTCTTTGCACCGATTCCGTGTTTACACAGGGCATCGGCCATCAAAAACGTAGCCTTTTTAAGAAGATTGAAATTTTCGTTTTCCCTTATCCCCAAATAAAAAACAAATTTTGCATTTTCTATAGCTAAAAACGGTACGGGCACAGGCTGCTGCCAATCGCCTGGTTGCTTTGATTTGGAATAATACTCAGGATAGTGTGGATTTATTATGTCTATTTGTAGGTCCACAGCTCCAGAAGGATAAGCATCCAGAAATATTGTTTTTCCCTGACTTCTTCGCGTGCCAAACATATCCATTATTTCAGAAAACGTAATTCTCTCTTCAAGACAGTTTCTCTGGTCCTTATATTCACAAACAATGCTTATATCTAAATCTTTGCCATACTCCAAAGATTGGGAAACAATTTTTATCGCTTCTTCAAAAGCCGCATCTCTTTTATCACGCAAGTTTTTATGATACACTTCTGCAAACTTTAAAAGCGTCCAATGCCTTGTAACTCCTTTTAAAGCACTGCCGGGTATATAGGGTATACCGTAAATGTGATGTAGAGTCATAGACGTTTCTTCAGGATGGGCGGCTCCAAGTCCTACAATAAGCCGCCAATTGATTTTACCCTCAACCTTTTGGATTTTATAACCACTACTTTGTAGGTCCTCCACCAACTTTTCCACCTTACTTAAAAATGGAAAATTCCCTTTTTGAATTTCATCATTCAGCTTTTTCATCTCTTGAGTCACGAGCTTAAGGTATTTATGTTTGCTTTCACGGTCTTCTTTTCCCTCTTTTATCACTTTTCTCAAGATTTCTTCACGGTTTGAAGCTTTGGTTGTTTCATCCTTTTTATAGTTCATTAGATTGGGGATTAATTTGGCAAAGATGAGCGCTGGATTTTTGGGAAAATCAGAAGACTGATAAGACCCATTGTTCATCCAGATTTCATGGTCCATTATTTCTCGAGTCTTCCTGGGGACATAGAATACGCATTCTTTACCAATTCTATCTCTATCTTTCATTTTCAGCCCCTTCCCCTTCCTCAATCATCCCTTGCGCAAATCGCTTTAACCAGTTCATAAATGCCAAAATCTCTTGAGTAATGAAGCGATATTTCTTTACATCACATGAAACTACCCACTCTACCAAATCTTCCTCCTCATCCATCCTAATGTGCGCGGGGATCTCGCTTTTTAAGTACTCAGTAATCTGCTCATAAAGTATCTTATAAGCACTTCCTTTTTTTGTGCTGCTACTTCCTTCCTCTTTGTTATTCATCTTTGCCTTAATAAAGGCCAGTGTCTGACCCAATCCATTGGTTAAAATCATAACAGGAATTTTTTCAGCATAAGCACGATAATTGCTTAATTCCTCTTTTGAAAGCTCACTGATTACATTTTCCACACATTTATAAGCAAAGTGAGCACGGCCTTTTTCCAGCTTATTAATCTGGCTATTGGTCGCCATTTCCTCTCACCTCATTTCAAAACTTGAACGCGCGTGATTCCCTTTCCCACAGTCTGATTCCCACCTATCTGGATGATAGGGGGTACTCCTTCTTCAAAATACTCGATTACTCTTTTAGCTTCATCCTGAGGAGAGCTTCCACCAAAAGGCCCTTTTTCCTCTTTCCTCTCGACTCTAGGTGGTGTAACCATGGCAATGGAATACAAAATAGTATCCGATGGTAGATACTCCTCATACCACAGATTCTTGGCAGTACCCTTGACATCATCAATAACTGTCCTGGCTACTATTTCAGTAGAGGCAGAAACGAAATGCTCAAAATCATCATTTTCCAGGATAATCAAGTCTCTCTCCAGTTTTTTCCTCCAAAAACTATAAGGATTATAAGACATGGCCGTTTCTTGCTGCGGAAAAATCCGTGAAGCAAACCAACAGGCAAGCTTTTTAGTTTCCTCATCTCTTGCCAATTCAAAAGTAAACTCTTCAAAAACAGCCAATATCTTATTTCTTTCTTTTTCTTTAACAGAAACTTGAGAGTCAGGTGGGCATGTTTTCTTTTTTATCGGAGGAAAATCGCGCATATCTATACCAGCAATTTTCATATCATCTTTAAACCTTTCAAGAACCATCGGACAAGTGACCCACGCAAAGATTCCTTTCAGGGATTTTACCGGGAAAAACAAAATCCTGGCATCTGTAAAAGCAATACAACCTGCATGTTCATCACCATTGGCAGGCCCAAACACAAGTTTGACCCATTTCTTTACTTCTACATTATCATTTCCTATTTTTGCTGTCCTTTCCGAGCTCTCAAATGCTTCTCTCATGCATCCCTTTATCCCGGAACCCTCAATCTTTGGAAAACCAGTATGCTTTTCTCTTTGAACAGGTAAGTCCACAACCCCTAATTCACTTCCACTCCCTGGGTGAATCGGAGTCTCTGCAATTAAGAAAAATGGTTTAAAAGCCTGATACATTTTTAGCCCTCCTCCAGCATATTTGATTTGCCATTCCATTTCTTTTATCTCTCTTTTATCACTTTCCACAGCTTTGAATTTGCCCTTATATCTTCAAATTTGATCGTTTCTCCTTTTACTTTTTCTAAATACTGCTCATACCTATCGTGGTTTTCAAAGGTCTTATAAATATAAATCCTGCCATCTTTTTCAATGTAAAAAATGCGATAACTATTATCACCATCATCATAGACATAATGTCCATTTTTTAATTTCTCTTTTTCCTTCCTTTTTTGTTTATCCCAAAATTTGGTTTGCAATATCCTCTTTATATTTGGCTGTTTTTCGATCTCCCTTTGGGCCTCTTCAGAAGCATAGTAGAAAAAGTACTTTTCTCTGTATTTTTCCCAGAAGATTACTCCAAATGAATTCAACCTCACAATCTTACCTGCCACTTCAATTAAGCCTTCTAGCTCCTTTTTTACGTTATAGGGGAGTTCTTCTTCTCTCTCAATAATATCCTCTTCATTAAACTCCAAAAACAGGCTTTCGTATTTTTCAAAAAGGTCCCATTTGATGTCCAGTGGCAAATAAGGAATTTCAATCAAAGCATCCGTATCTTCAAATATGTAGAATATGGGACTCCTATTTACCTGGCCTAATATGGTAAGATAAGGAATAGTGGCTTTATAACCCCCCGTTATATTTATAATTACATTGTCTCCCCATCCGCTTGTTGCTATTTCATCATAAAACTTATGTATAAGATTATTCATTCCTACCTTGAACTTCTCGTTATCCTGTACCTGAAGGTTTTTTATGCAATCAGGCTTTTTAATCTCCGAATCTTTAAAAATTTCCATATACTGCAAAACATCTCTTATAACCTCTGCAGCCAACCTCCCTGTCACCGTATCAGAACAAAGAAGATACACTTCAAAATCTTCCTTAAACTTCTCTTTAAGCTTTACAAGGCTCTTTATTTCAGCAGAAAGTTCTTCCTTATCAGACTCCGTAAACTGGGAAATCCATTTCTCAAGCCTGGATTTTATTCTCCTTATACGAACGTCATCTTCTTTATATTCCTCTGCCGATTTTTCCTTCAACTCTTCGGTGTCATATTTGAAATTTTGATCATCAACTTCCCTTCTGTAATTGTCAAAAATTGAAGTACCCACCATCGTCACTACTTTTTTCATACTTTCACACCCCCACTATGGAAAGTCCAAACCCCTCATCTGGGTTTATGTCAGAAATATTTTTAAAATGAAAGAGCTCTTTTATTTTACTGGCAGCCTCCTTTAAATCATCCTCCAACACCTTGAAATAGTAAACACTGCCGGCCGGTACAGCTTTTCTCATGGGCTTAGGCCGCTTTTTATAAATATCCCATCCACCAATCGGTAAAGCCCTTCCTATAGCACAAGCCATAAGTTTCAGCTTGACCTCTATTCCGTTGTATTCATACTTTCCTTCATAGTCGCCGCTTTCATCAATCCACCTAGGAAGCCATCCTTTTTCAAAAATAGCAGGAGTTGCAAGGTAAAGTTTAAAGTATCCATTACCTAAATCCAACTCCATTCTTCTTAAGTCCTCAAACTCTATAACACCCCCATCACCATCCCTTATTTTCTCAAATTTTACCGCTTTTCCTTCACCCCCCAACTGTAAAACCCCTTCCTCTGGAAAATCTTCCACTCCTTCTACCTCCGCAATTAAGGCCACATCCTTTTTAAGTCTAACGAGAGGAATTCTGTACAAATATCCTTCTTTTGAGGTTGCAGTATATGGGTTCCTCTCTATGCCCACTTTCGGTTCAAAAACAAACAATTCGTTCTTTTCTCTGTACATTCCCCTGGAATCTCCTTTTACTCCAATCCCCAAAATACCCTTTTCACCTTTTAAATACTTTTTAAATCCTTCTGCAGTTAACCAGTAATCCGGCGTTTCTACCTTTTCGCTCTTTCTCCAAACCAGTACATCAGAGAGCTTATAATCGCTTATCATCAGGGAAGGCCTCTTTAGATAATCCAGGCAGTACAATTTTCTTTCTTTAGAATCCTCCACCACATCTTTGGGTGCTATAAACAATGGGGTTTCGTTGCTGTAAAGGAATAGCCCTTTTAATTTCAAACTGCCTTTCTCGTATGGCGTACCCACTACCCTCTTCACATCTTCTCTAAGCGACTTGTTTCTAAAATCTTCTAGTCCCCCGTATCGAAATATCAAAAAACTTCTTATCGCGCTGTACAATGTACCAGGATGTGGCGGGAAAACAGCATCAGCCCAGGAATCCTCTCCCTTTGTAAAGGGGCGTCCGCTTCTGAAGAACAATGTATCCAGGGGAGTGACCTTTAAAAACACTCCACTATCCCTCCTTCCCGGCTATAAAGATGGAGATTTCTATTAAGTTTAAAAAACTAGTAAGGTTTTGACCTTCATCTTTTTCAAAGAGTTTGTACAACCCGCTAGAAATTTCCTCTGCGATTTTTCTTCTCTCTTCCTCTTTGCCCCCATTTATGCCTCTCTGTATCACTCTTCTCAATTCCACCTTGAATAACTGTGGATCTGCCGTCAATCTACCATTGCCAATTATTAGATTCTTAAATTCCTCTCTTAGCGTATAGACAACCTTGTTGGAAATCCAAATTTTACTCTCTTCTTTTTTGAAATAGTTGGCCACCTCGTACAAAAGGTTTACTACGTCCAGGTCATCAAATCTCCACTTGCTCGTTGCTATTCTCATTTCTCCGGAAAATTTCATAAGGGCAATGGCAAAGCCATCCTTCCCTTCCGTTTCCTTCGCCTTATTTGTCATCTCATTAACCCTATCGAGCACTATCTTCAAAGGCTCCTTATAGTGGGCAATGGCAATGCCCGCAGAGGCACCTGCATTCTTGCCCATTGTCAGGATCAACTCTCCATCTTTTTCTACAAACCCTGTATTATTGCTCCAATCCACCTGTATACTGCCAGCTCTAAAATTTACGTGTCCAGAAAAAGCTGCTCTCAGCTTTTTCATCACCTGAAACAAATCTTCAAGATTTACAAAAGCCAGTACGTCATCTCCTCCGGAATACACAAGCTTCCCTGTATGCTCTTCCTCCACTATCCTTCTTACCATTTCGATGGTATAGTTCCTTAATGCGGTAGAAATAGAAGAGTGAACAGCGGGCGTGAGCAGACCGTATTTACCTCCAAATTCAACGGATGCGGTATGCTGAAATTCCCGCAACTTCTCGCCTGATAACCATTTCCCCATATCATCCCCATCCAGCTTTATCAGCGCATAGTAAGGCCTGGGGGAGCCTGCTTTTCGGGTAACCTTTTCTAATTTGCACTTCAAATCATCTATCTCCTCATCTGTAACCTCAACCCCTAATTCACTCTTTATCTTCCTTTTCGTAAGATTGCTCTCAAAAAACCATTCTCCATCAATGTTTTCTACATTTTCAAACAGGGCCTTTAAGCTGGGTAATGGCTTGACCTTTATATTATGAAATTTTTCTCCCAAAATATTTTTGAACTCTTCAACGTAATCTCTGAACTCTTCCTTAGCTTTTTCCAGTGCTTTTTTCTTGAAGTCAGAAGAAGCCACCTCAGCAGTGGAAGGAAAGTTAAACTCTCTAAAAACAGAAGAATATTTAAACTTATCATCCAAATATTTGTCTAGAGCTCTTTTGGCAAAACATACAGTACAAAGTCCCTCATTTTTGTCCATATACTTTCCAACGTCAACCCTGCCAATGCCTGCCTTTATCCAACCTTCCCTTTCCCCGCATAGGTGGCATTTTTTGTTATCCTCTTCAGATTGTTCAAATTCCCTCAAGTTCTTTCTAGCGCCGATAAACTTTTCTAGGGCTGTATAAGCGAATTGATAAGCAATATCGGCATCGCTTTCTTTTAATTCCTTAACTTCTTCAACAAAATCCTTAAAAACGCTCGCGCTGACGTTCTCACCCTCTTTTTTCAAAGGAATAGCCACCCAGTAGATCTCAGGAAAACTTTTTGTTTGTTTTTCTATTAATTTAGAATCCTTCAAATACTCATCCAATCCAAAGTTTTTCAAGATTTTGACCACAATTTCGTTCCACTCTTCCCTTACCCCTTTTGCAACTTCGTGAGCTACCTCTTTAATCTTTTCAGCGTCACATTCCGGCAATACTGCAACGAACCTGTTGGGAATGGTGGCTTGGTCCGAATAAGCCGACTGAGAATTTTCGATTCTCAAACCCCTTTGTTCAAGCAACAAGTCTACCAGGGGTTGTTTATAAAGGTCAGGATAGATTATATTTGCAGGGCCGTACCTCTCTGCTACTTTCTCAATTCCCACCAGTGTCAAGTATGAAAGCAAAAAACTTCCCGAAAAGAGGTCTTGCGTTTTACGTGCCTGAGCAATAAAGGACTGCACCGGTCCTATAGTAAAAAGGAACAGAGAAATAGAATCGCCTTGAAATGCGCTGGCAGTTTTAAGATGTTCCCAAACAGAATGGTTTGAAACCTTTGCACCGGCAGGGAATTGAGAGAGATATCTCTTTGTGTCCCCATCTGGCTTTCCAACGATTAAATCATACAGGTTGCGCCACAGGTAAAAAAGCCTATCTTTCTCAGAAAGGTTGTTTACTTTTTCCGCAATCTCATCAAAGACTTCCTCAATAGCAGAAAAAATAGTATCCCTTTCTATGCAATCAATTTTTATTTCTCCATCGCTCAAAGGATGTCTAATTACAGCAACATCAATGGACCTATCAATAAGCTCAAGCAGAGGGCTTTTAAATTTATAAACAAAATCATTCATAAGGATGCCTCCCTGATATTTTTCAAACTGCTTAAAGCTCACTATCTGCTACTTGCGCCACTTCCGTGACCGTCTTAAGATTTTTAAAAGCTTCTTCAAAATGGTTAAAAAATTTTTCAAGCCTTTCTCTTATAAAGTAAAATTCCTTCCCTGCATATCTTATCTCTGAATTCTCTATAGACTTTTTTCAAATTGACGATTCAATTATATCCACAGCTTCCTCGCTTTTGTCCGAATCAACCGCGATATCTATGTCTGATTTTCTGTCAAAATCACCCCTTGCTCTTGACCGTATAGATATATCCTCTCTGGTTCAAGAGTTTACTTTATCTTATCTACAATTTCATTAAGATAGCCGGGAACGGATAATACTCTTTCCTCTCCCTTTTTTCTTAATTGTGACCAAAACTCTTCAATAAGGCCATAGTCTGGCTTTTGAATTTTGTCTTTAAAGGTGAGCACAGCACCCTCGGGCAAAAATTGCCCGGCCAGCCTTATGACAAGCCAGTAATGCAAACCATTTGCTTTGATGAGCTTTATTATGACAGGAGAAGCCCTCCTCTGAAATCTTTCTAAAACTTTTTGACCGGCTTTTTTCGCTCCAGCAACCGACTCGCCACTTCGATGCCTTACGGGTAGGCCAAAGACAGCACTGTCAAACACCTGTTTCTCATGCTCTTTTCTAAAATCCCTGAAGATGTTTCCAATATCATTAAGAGCTTCCTCCCACGACAAATGACCTCTTTTGCTTATTATAAAGCGTGAGACACTTAAGTTACTGTATCCTGAAGCAAAATTGGTTTTATCAAATCCATTTATAACCCTTTGGGCTTTCCTGAAATTTGTGGCCAACCACTCTGCCACTTCTTGAAAATTTTCCCCTTTAGTAGGAATAAAATCAATAAAGAGAGGCTTGTTCACCTCCGTTACTACGATGTTGCCCCCACCTCTTCTGCTTCGCGTTCCGAAACCACCCAAATATATGGCGAGCCACAATGAAGCCAATGCATGATTGAAATACCTTTCTTCAAAGGAGCTGAGTTCAATGTAAAAAGTAGCGTTTTCTTTAATGTATTTTTTCTTTTTATTTGGCAATATGGTAGAATACAAAAGGTATTCTATGCCTGGTTTTGAACTTGCTAACCTTAATTCCTTTTGTCTAGAAATATCCTCCTCAAAAACCCTTATCCATACCTTGCTCTTTCCCTCTCCCTTTCCTACTCCACCAAAAATTTCATTTTCTTCTTCTTTAAGCTTATGAATATCATCCAAAGCTCTCGCCGCTCTCCACCAAAAGCGCATCATTCCTTTAAATTCGGAAGGCCTTACCTTGAGATCGTCTCCATCCGCACCTGACATAAACAAAGGCGTTATCACTTGGCATTTTAACTTTACATTATACATCCTTCTTCCCTTCTCCCATATTATATTACTTAATCAGCAACTACACCGCCCTTATCCAATTTTTTAACTTCACCATATTTGTAAATATTTTATGAATTGTTTGTTTAAAACACTTTGGTTCACGTATTCTAAATTAAGAAGTTGTAGTCAATTTTCTAACAAGCACCCAACATAATATTAAGAGGATGAGGATTGTTTTTACTACGATACTTTTCAAATACCCATCAAAATACGAAAAATCATGTATACTGCAATTTAAGTTGTTCATTAATTATCCCTGCAATATAATGCACAAACTCGGGTGCATATTCAGGCATAAATGTATGAATTCTTCGAGCAATATAACGAGCTATAAGCCCCTTCGCCTGATTTCTAGATACAGGTTTAATTAAATCCACCGCTTCTTTTTCCATATCATCAAAAGATAGGTAGTTATAACCAACAATTCTACTTTCATAATCTTTTTTTACCGCTGTTTCAAAATCCTTACTTAATATCACAAGTATTGTTTTGGGTTCTCTTTTGCTCTCCGTTTTATCCCAAGTTTTTGTGTGTAAAATTTGCTCGAGTGATAAACCAAAGCATTTGGCCAAATTAATATTTGATTTACGCTTTGCATTGCTATTACCTTTACTATCCACACCATCATCGTCATTATCAAAAACCACTATCATGGGAATTCCAAATTTGCTAAACAGACGCCAATATTTGGGGATTTGGTTTTTACCTTGAACCGCAATCACAGATACGCCCCTTCGATCACAATCCAACCCAGCTGCAGCTAAATATTCGGGCAATGCTAATTCTTCGGTTTCGCCCTCAACCAAAATCACAAACCTAGCAAAAAAAGCCTCATTCAATCGAAAATTTGATGTACTTTTATAGTATTCCGTTATATTATCGAGAGTAGCTTTATTTTCGGGTACACCTGTCGCATGACAATGCTCAAGAAGATCTTGTTTGGTTACCAATGTTAAGGTAGTATGCTGGCATCCTTTTATTTCGTCATCATCTACTTTACGAACCAGGCCGATGGAATCAAAAAATTCTGTATCCACAAAATGGCTTGAATGTGTAGAAATAATTACTTGAATTCCACTATCTGCAATTTCACGCAAAATACGGAATAAATTCCTTTGAGCTTGGGGATGCAAGTATATTTCCGGTTCCTCTACGGCCAGAATACCTGATAATTGCTCGCCAGACTGCCTTAAAGTAACTGCATAACTCCTAAGAAGTGCAAGAATCAAAAGATTTCTAGTTCCTTCCCCAAGCTCCGCTGGATCAATGTCTTTATCCCCTTGCGCTGGATCCAT
>JAMNZY010000192.1 GCA_023622055.1 Bacillota bacterium | reverse complement strand
TCACTTTTCCTCACTCTCCCTATAGCTTAAAATAACAAAAAAACCGCCCATACAAGGGGCGGATTTTACCGCGTTGCCACCCTATTTCGGTTTCCCAAAATAAGCACAACCCTCATTTAAAGATAACGGTTTTTACCGTTTGACTCATCGTCAACGACTCCGAGGCGGAAATAATGAGCTATTACCGGTTCACACCACCCACCGGCTCTCTGAAAATAAGACTTCATTAATTTTCCTCTTCATAGTCTTTATCCTACTAAATTATTAACAATTATAAAATAGAACTTTGAGTCTGTCAAGTTTAGCCTACATAATTCATTCTTGGTCAAAATCATCTTCTACGTCAAATACCAGTTCATCTTCACACAATGTTTCCCATGCGTCCCTTATCATTTCAAACTCTTCATCATCTTCTACTACAGAAAGAATTTCTTCACCATTTTCATCGGTATCAATGCGGAAAATATAAGCTTGGTCATCTTCTTCGTCAAGGGGAGCTAAAATTACATAATCACTGTCTTCAACAGTAATAACCCCTAATACCTCAAATTCAACTTGTTGGCCATTTTCATCTAGTAAAGTAATTGTTTCACGGTCTTCCATTTGTTATTCAACTCCAATTCATATTAAATTAAGGATATTCTATAGCAATTTCTTCCTACTGTCAACTCCAACTTTAAAATCTAGAAAACTTTGAAGAATAAGTACTGCTGCCATTTTATCAATGACTTTTTTTCTTTTTTTTCGAGAAACATCAGCCTCGATTAACATCCTTTCAGCTGCCACTGTGGTCAATCTCTCATCCCAAAATTCTAATTCAACACCCAATGTGTTTTCAAGTTCTCTAGCGTATTTTTTAACTGCCTTGCCACTAGGTCCCAAGCTGCCATCCATGTTTTTGGGGAGGCCCACTACAATTTTTTTAACATCATATTGTGAAACAATTTCCCCTATCTTGTTTATATCTTCACCATTTTTCTTTCTTTCTATTACATCTAAACCCTGAGCAGTTAAACAAAGTTCATCTGATATTGCAATACCTATTCTTTTTTCGCCTACGTCTAGGCCCAAAATACGCATTAAAGATTTGCTCCTTTTATATGATTTTTATGCAAAACTCCGGACAATATCCAGCGCAATATCCACAGAGAATACAAGCCTTGGGATTTACGACAGAGCGGCCATCGTGGATTGAAAGTGCATTATATCGACAATGCTTTACACATTCTCCGCAGCCTTGGCACCAATCCTCTACTAATAGTTTTCTCTTTTTCATCCTCAATCTTTCCCCAACAACAGGATCTGTTTTCTTACCTTCAAATATATTTACATTTTCTAAAACTTCATCGCGAGATTGCATTCCTATAGCTACAGAATCAAGGTATGGAAAAGATAAAATATAAGAAAAGGCCTGTTCTTTGTGGTTTATTAGATTTCCACCACCTAAAGCCTTCATGCCGTAAATACCTTTACCTTGTTTATGGGCTTTTTGTATAGCCTCTTCCATATCCTGCAATGACCCATCTTTAATACCCAAACCCTGAAAATTGATTATAGGATGGATTACCTCTATCTCTTCCATGTCCGCTGCTGCATTTACTATTTCAACGGTGTGAGTTGAAACACCGATGGCTTTAACTAATCCTTTTGCCTTGGCATCAATCAAGTATTCTAATGCTTCTCTATGGCCATTAAGAGTTAATTTAGTTTCCTGTTCATGTAACATAAATATGTCAATAACATCTTTCCCAGTTTCTTTTCGGGCTTTTTCAACACTTTCTTTCATTCCACTATATGTATAAGCGTAAGACTTTGTAGAAATTATCAGATCCCTTTTTGCCTTTTTTAAAGCTCTGTTTATATATTGATAGTTTCTGTAAAATTCAGCAGTATCTATAAAATTTACTCCCATTTCCATGGCAAATAGTATAATATCTGCCCCATCTTCAACTGATAAATTGGCTTGAAGGGGACTTATTGTCAAACTGCCAAAACATAATCTAGATACTGTTAAATCAGTAGTTCCCAGTTTTCTATATTGCATAATTTATTGACCTCTTTTTGCTAAAAATATATAAAAAAGTATCAGCAGGCAATACCACAATTTACAAAATTTCTAGCAAAGGATACTACCTGCTGACAATTTACCACTTACCGAATCGAAAACTTTATCCCTCAAGAAAATTTTTGAGAAGTTCTTCTAACAGCTCATCTCGCTCTAATTTTCGAATTAGGTTTCTTGCGTTGCCATGACTTGTAATATATGCAGGATCACCAGACAAAAGGTAACCCACAATCTGATTTATAGGATTATAACCTTTTTCTTCCAGAGCCTTAGAAACTTCTTTTAAAATCCTGCGAGCATCAATATCGCCATCTTTCTCCATCTTAAACTTTACTGTTTCACCCAGGTTTTGCCCCATTATATTCCCTCCATCCCTTTTATTTGTTTTCCATTATCATCTTTGAAACCGAGGCAAGGGCTTCATCAAGTTTTGCAGGGATTTTACCACCAGCTTGGGCAAAGTTGGGTCTCCCGCCTCCGCTTCCTCCGGCAATTTGGGCAACACTTTTTATGATTTTTCCGGCATGATAACCTTTTTTGGTCAAATCATCTGTTACAGCAGCTACAAATATTACTTTATCGTCGCTGACAGTGCCTAGAACGATAATGCCAGATTTTATCTTTTGTCGCAAAGTGTCGCTCATCTTTCTTAGATCATCAATAGACTTTGCCTCAGTCTTTGCAGATATAACATTTATACCGTCTATAGTCTCTTTTACTTTGAGTATCTCATCAACTTCATAATTTATGGCGTGCTGTTTTAAGGATTCTATCTCGCGTTCCTGTAGCTTACATTTTGCCAGTAACTCATTGACTTTTTCAGTCAGTTCATGGGGTGAAGCTTTTAATAATACTGCCGCTTCATTTAATCTATTAAGTGTGCCGTAGAGATAATCCATTAAGTTAGACCCGCATACTGCTTCAATCCTTCTAATACCAGCACCTACACTGCTTTCAGATACAATTTTAAACAGGCCGATTTCTGAAGAGCTTTTTACATGGGTGCCGCCACATAGTTCTTTACTATAATCGCCGAAACTTACCACACGAACACGGTCCTGATATTTTTCATCAAAAAGTGCTATTGCACCTTCCTTTTGAGCCTGGTGAAAAGTGGTCCAACTTATATTGGCAGGTAGATTTTTTAATATGGCACTATTTACTCTTTCCTCTACTTGGCGGATTTCTTTAGGTGTAAGAGCTGCATAGTGAGTGAAATCGAAGCGCAATCTATGTTCATCTACCAGGGAACCAGCTTGGTTTACATGTTCTCCCAAAACTTCTTTTAAAGCTTTGTGTAACAAGTGTGTTGCACTGTGATTTCTGGCAGTCTTTTGCCTTTTATCTACATCAACTTTTGCCGAGACTGAGTCATCTATACTAATAGTTCCTTTTATTATCCTGCCAACATGATAAAATTTTTCGTCAGGGGTTTTATGAGTTTCAATAACTTCAAATAAAAAGTCTTCATTTTCTATTACACCTGTATCCCCCACTTGACCGCCTGACTCGGCATAAAATGGGGTTTTGTCTAGAACTAATATAATGTCATCTGTTTTATCATTACAAGTTTTTACAACTTCTCGACCTTTTATAATAAGTAGGACTTTGCTATTTGATTCGAGAGTTTCATAGCCCACAAAATCAGTAGGGGGAATATCTGCCAATAAATCATAAAATTCATCGACTTTGTAGGTTTCTTTTCGAGCTGCTTTAGCTTTTTTTCGCTGTTCGTCCATAAGCTGCTCAAAAGTCTCAATATCTACAGTCATGCCTTTTTCTTCTGCTATATCCTTTGTCAAATCTATTGGAAAACCATAGGTATCATAAAGGGTAAAAGCCATATCCCCTGGAACTTGATTTTTCTTTGCCTTGGCTAGCTTTTCAATGCCTTCATACAATATCTTAAGACCATCCCCTAGTGTCTCTAAAAATCTTTCTTCCTCTGCTTTTACTACTTTCTGAACATACTCTAAGTTCTTTTCCAGTTCAGGATATGCATCCTTCATCAAGGATACTACTTGGGGAATAACTTTGAACAAAAATGGCTCCTCAAGGCCCAGCTCTTTACCATAGCGGGCGGCTCTGCGAAGAATGCGCCTTAATACATAACTTCTGCCTTCATTGCCAGGAATTACTCCGTCAGAGATTAAAAAAGTTATAGCTCTTGAATGATCCGCAATTACTCTAAATGGAAAACCCTCTTCACCGTCGTCGTATTTTTTCCCTGATAAATTTTCCACGAAAGATATTATAGGCCGCAATAGATCTGTATCGTAATTGCTATATACATCTTGCATTACAGTTGCTATGCGCTCAAGGCCCATTCCAGTGTCTATACTTGGTTTCGGCAGAGGAGTCATTTTTCCATGTTCGTCTCTGTTGTATTGCATAAAAACCAAATTCCACAATTCACGCCAACGGTCGCAATCACATTTTCCTAGAGCACAATCTGAACCGCAGCTGTATTCTTCTCCTCGGTCAATGTATATTTCACTGCAAGGCCCACAAGGTCCTGTATCACCCATGCTCCAAAAATTATCTTTTTCTCCTAAACGAATAATTCGCTCTGAAGGCACATAAGCCTGCCACAATTGAAAAGCTTCTTCATCATCTTCGTAAACACTGACCCAAAGCTTTTCTTTGGGTAGATTTAACACATCTGTCAAAAATTCCCATGCATATTCTATTGCTTCTTTTTTAAAATAGTCACCAAAGGAAAAATTGCCCAACATCTCAAAAAAAGTATGATGTCTGGCAGTTTTTCCTACACTTTCTAAATCATTGTGTTTTCCACCTGCACGAACACATTTTTGACAAGATACTGCCCGGGAATAAGGAAGGCTTGTCAATCCCAAAAAAATATCCTTAAACTGATTCATTCCTGCATTTGTAAACAAAAGAGTAGGGTCATTTTGTGGAACAAGAGAAGAGCTGGCTACTCTAGTATGGCCCTTGCTCTCAAAGTAGCTTAAAAATTTCTCCCTAATTTCATTACTGGTCATCATTTTATAATACCCTCCGAAACATTAGAAAATCTTCATTATGTCCCTTATTACTGAGGCAATTATATAGAAGATACAAACCATTGTCAATATTTTCTATCAAAACTCTATATTTTTCGCACTATCCGTGCGGTATACTTCTTTCGAACTTCTTCGCGGTTTGTAAAGAAACGTATTGTTAAAAAGCTAATAGCCATGAGACCCAATCCTACAAAAAGAGAAAATGGCTCAACTGCGGATATATTCAAGGGTATTGCAACCTTAAAACCTAAACCAACTCCCAATATAAAGGCAAGGAGAGGTACACCGTAAGCTATTAAGGTAGCTGATAAAAAAGTTGCCTCACTAAGCTCTATTTCAACAGTTTGTCCTACTCTGGCGCCTATTGGGTTCTGGGCCCATACCCTTAGAGACTTGCCTTCTCTACCCACTGAGCATCCTTTGCAGCCATCGCAAGCTGCAGACCTTTTTATTTCCACTTGAGCCTGGTTTTTATTATTTTTCACTACTATAGCTTTTTCCCTCATTGGCTCCTCCGCTTAAAAGTTTATTTTATAAACTTATGTAAAATATCTACAAGCTCGTTAATTGTTTGGTCACCACTGCTGGTGTGTATGGCTTCGGCAACGCATCCCTTGGTATGATCTTCTAATATAATCAAACCAACTTTATTTAATGCTGCCCTAACGGCAGCAATCTGAATCAATATATCAGCACAATATTTTTCGTTTTCTATCATCCTTTGTATTCCCTTAATCTGACCCTCAATTCTTCTCAAGCGCCGAAGAAGATTATTTTTATTTTCAAAATATGAGCAAGTATGTTCTTGTTTCATACTATTGCCTCCAATACCATATGGGGGTATCATCTTCAATTATATAATATTCTTATGATACAATCAATTTTTTATTAGATGGTTTATTACTTCACCGGCCATTATCAACCCCATAACTGGAGGCACAAAAGAAATGCTGCCTGGCGGATGGTGATTCTTTAAAGGAGTTTCAGTTGAAAAAACCACCTTTACTCCTTTTTCTATTCCATTTTTTCTAAGCTCTTTTCTGATTTTTCTAGCCATAGGACATACCGATGTTTCAGATATATCGGCCACTTTAAATTTAGTAGGGTCTAACTTATTTCCAGCGCCCATTGCAGATATAATGGGGATATTTAATTTTTTGCAATTTATGATTAAATCAATTTTTGAATTTAGACTATCTATAGCATCTACAAGATAATCAAAATCTTGTGCCAGTATTTTAGAAGCAGTTTCAGAAGAATAAAATTCCCGGATGCCAAATACTTTTGCATCGGGATTTATATCGAAAATCCTATTTTTCATTACTTCTACTTTTGGTAAACCCATAGTTGAATGGAGGGCATGAATTTGACGATTTAAGTTAGAAGGACAGATGACATCTGAATCCACTAGTATAAGTGTGCCGACTCCCGCTCTAGCTAGGGCTTCTGCTGCAAATGAGCCCACACCGCCGATACCTATTACAGCCACTTTTGACTTATTGAGCTTTTCAATACCTTCTTTGCCTATAAGCAGTTTTGTTCTGGAAAAAATTTTTTCTTCCAAATGTATCGCTCCATATTATGTATAAATATAAAAAATCCCCCACCATGCCGTGTTCGCTGACTGTAATAGAGACCCGGCTCACACCAGGTGGGTGCCCTCCTAAGTGCTTTATATTTCCCTCCGAACAGGGCATATATGCCACACTTAGAGCCCGGGCTCCCTATATCAGAGTGTTGGCTCTTTACATAGCCAGTTTACACGCACACAGCAGGGTTTCTTGTTAATTTCTAAAATTATATTATCACAAAACCTATTGTTTATCAAGGTTTCGAGCTAATTTGGCCTTGCCATTAAATACATTAATTTTATATTTTTACCTGAATGTGTAGTTCCTTTAGCTGTTTTATATCAACTTCATTTGGTGCTTCTGTCATCAGACACGATGCGTTCTGGGTTTTGGGAAAAGCAATGCAATCTCTTATGCTTTCTAATCCAAGGAGTAACATAATCATCCTGTCTAAGCCATAGGCGATTCCACCGTGGGGTGGTGTGCCGTATTCAAAAGCTTTTAACAAGAACCCAAAATTTCGCTCTGCCCGTTCTTCAGAAAAGCCTAGGACTTCAAACATTTTCTTCTGAAGAGCTGCATCGTGTATTCGGATACTACCTCCTCCAAGTTCGGTACCATTTAAAATAATATCATAAGCTTTTGACCGAACTTTGGCAGGATCTGTTTCTAAAAGGGGTATGTCTTCATCCATAGGCGATGTAAACGGATGATGTCTTGCTACAAATCTCTTTTCCTCCTGGCTGTATTCCAGCAGTGGAAACTCAGTAATCCAAAGGAAATTTAATTTATCTTTATCAATTAGGTTTAAGGTCTTGCCAAGGTAAATTCTTAAACTGCCTAAAGAAGTCATGGCCAGTTCTGCGTCGGTATCTGCTACAAAGATTAGTAAATCGCCAATTTCCCCTTGAAGTTTATCTATGATTTGTTTTAAGGTTTCTTCGTCAAAAAACTTGGCTATGGGAGATTTTATTTCTTCCGATGTAATATTAATCCACGCAAGTCCCTTTGCCCCAAACTCTTTTGATTTTTCCACCAGTTCATCTATCTGTCTTCGGCTAAAGATTTCTCCACCTTTTTTAATGTTAAGACCCTTTACACAGCCCCCGCCTTTGACTGCTTGACTGAAAACTTTAAAATCAGTGTTTTCCACTATATCAGAAACATCTACCATCTCCATGCCAAATCTGGTATCAGGCTTGTCTGATCCGTATTTTTCCATGGCTTCCTTGTAAGTCATTCTGGAAAAAGGTATTTCTATTTGATTTCCGGTAACCCTTTCTACTACATATTTTATAAGTTTTTCGTTTAATGCAATGACATCTTCCACATCTACAAAAGACATTTCAATATCCAATTGAGTAAACTCAGGCTGTCTGTCGGCTCTTAAATCTTCATCTCTAAAACACCTGGCAATCTGATAATATCGTTCTAAGCCAGACACCATCAAAATCTGCTTAAAGAGCTGAGGTGATTGGGGCAATGCATAAAATTCTCCTGGATTTAGTCGACTTGGCACTAGAAAATCCCGAGCTCCTTCGGGGGTACTCTTGGTCAAAATGGGTGTTTCAATTTCTAAAAAGCCATTTTCATCTAAGAAATCTCTGATTGCTTTGTTGACTTTGCTGCGGAAAATTAGATTGTGTTGCATTTTGGGTCTTCTCAAGTCTAGATATCTGTACTTGAGTCTAATACTTTCGTCAACTTTAACATTATCTTCTATGGCAAATGGTGGCGTCTTGGCAACGCTTAAGATCTCCAATTCTTCACCTATTACCTCAATATATCCTGTAGGTATTTTAGGATTGACATTTTCCTCAGGACGTTTAAAAACTTTGCCTTTCACCGCAATGACATACTCACTTCTGATTTTATCAGCCTTTTCAAAAGCCTCTTTTTTCTCTGGATTAAAAACCACCTGGACTACACCGCTTCTATCTCTTAAATCAACAAAAATGAGGCCGCCTAAGTCTCGTCGAGTTTGAACCCAACCGGCAAGACAGACTTCTTTGCCTTCGTGTTCAACTCTTAAATTGCCGCAAAAGAAATTTCGCTTAATTTTTCCTCCCATGACAAACAACTCCTTTTATAAATTGACATTTTAATTTTCTCTGAATATAAAACAAAAAAACTCTCTCACTGATACCTACTACATATCAGGGACGAGAGTTTTCCCGCGGTGCCACCCTGTTTGGATAATCCCACTTGAGCCTTTAACGCAGTTAAACGTAAATCTCTACTTAAATTTCAAGATTTCAGCTCCGGGGCGTTGAAAGACATACTGCTGTTCTGAAAGGGTTCTCAGTCACGACCCTTTCTCCCTGTTGAAAGCAACATATGCCTATTCCCCTTCTTTGCCTTTTACTATATCTTTTTTGACTATTATAATTAAATCCCGGCATTGTGTCAATGTTTATGAGTTATTTTCACATCACAAATTCATAACAAATTTCACATAAAGTCAATAAAAAAAAGGGTTATAATTTAAATAGCTATAAATTAAATGGAGGTTGGAAAACATGCTGTTATATAAAAAAAGATATATTGTTGCAGTGCTACTTGGCCTTGCCCTTGGAATTGCCTTGGTTACTGGGGGTCTCTTGGCCTATAACTCAATTTTTCCTGATGAGACGGCTAACGCCGGTATCAGTGAAAACCAACAGGTAAGTTTAGTATCATCCGGTGTCCTTCCAACAAATATTCCAGAGATTGTCGACAAAGTGGGAGATGCAGTAGTTTACATTGAAACAGTCGCTGAAAGCACAAGCTCATCAGATCCCTTCTTTAATGATCCGTTTTTCAGATACTTTTTTGGAGATAGCTTCAGTTTTCGCACAACGCCCAAAGTAAGCAGGGGTATCGGCACTGGCTTTATCATAAACCCTGAAGGATATATTATCACCAATGAACATGTAATAAGTAATGCTAAAGAAGTAACTGTAACAGTAATAGGCTTTGATGAACCTTTCCAGGCAACTGTGGTGGGCAAGGATTACAATCTGGATTTGGCAGTATTAAAGATTAATTCATCTAAGAAGCTGCCATATATAGAGTTGGGTGATTCTGATAAGATGCGGGTTGGCGAATGGGTCATCGCCATCGGCAATCCATATAGGCTTGACCATACAGTTACTGTAGGAGTCATCAGCGCTAAAGGAAGGCCTGTCACAATTCCCGATAGTTCAACAGGCAAACAAAGAGTTTATAAAGATTTGATACAAACAGATGCAGCTATTAATCCGGGCAACAGTGGCGGTCCACTAATTTCACTTGATGGCAAAGTGATAGGGATAAATACGGCAGTCAATGCTCAAGCTCAAGGAATTGGTTTTGCCATACCTATAAACACAGCTAAAGAAGTCCTAGATGAACTTATTACAACTGGTTCAGTGACCAGACCCTTTATAGGTGTAGCTCTTCAAGATTTGACTAAGGATTTAGCAGATTATTTTAAGCTCAATGAACCTAAGGGGGCTATTATTGCAGATGTGGTTTCCGGTAGCCCTGCAGAAAAAGCCGGTCTAAAGCGGGGCGATGTAATATTAAAGATCAATGATACAGAAATAAAAAATTCAAATGATGTGAGCAATATTGTCAGCAAATCTAAAGTTAATGATAAGCTGGTAATGTTGATATTGAGAAACGGTCAAACCCAATTTATAACTGTAGTAGTGGGAAAACAATCATAAAAATTAAAATCAAACCCGGCAGTTCAGTTTCTGCCGGGTTGTCTTTTATATGGATTTAAATGCTCTTTACTGATCCATTTTTCCTTGATGTTTTTCACAGTATCAATATCCATATTTGCGTAAAGGGCAATATCTTCATCGGAAATATCATCATCGTGACTGATAATATCAAGGATATCCGAGTAACTGTCGTAATAATTCAGTAGTTTTTTTATACTTTTCTTGGCCATACCATCCCTCCTGCAGCACCATTCCTAGTTTTCCCTAAATTTAAAAAAATATGTTTTGCAAAATAAGGGGTTACTGCAAAAAAGGATTCGTGTTTCTTTCAATGGCAATTGTTGAGGATTCGCCATGGCCGGGAAAGACTTTTGTATCGTCCTCTAGAATTAGTAATTTTTCTTTAATCGATGTCATGATCTCCTCAAAAGAACCTCCGGGAAAATCTGTTCTGCCTATAGAACCCGCGAACAAAGTATCTCCTGTAAAAACCACATTACCAACTTGTATGGAAATGCTGCCGGGAGTATGGCCGGGAGTATGAATAATTGTTAGTTCCAAATCACCTAAATTAAACTTTTCATTGCCCTCTAAGGTTATATCTGCAGATGGTTGAGTAAAGCCCTCTCCAAGAAAAATCGAAAGATTGCCCTTGGGAGAGCAAAGCATATGTGCGTCTTTGTGGTGAATAACTACTTTTGCATTGGTAGCATCCTTTATTTCCTGCAGTGCAGCAATATGATCACTATGGCCATGGGTTAAAAATATATATTTTGCTGTAAGCTTTTCTTTATTTATAATATTTAATATTTCGTCAGCATTACCACCGGGATCGATAATGGCTGCTTCTCTACTTTTCTCATCGGCGATAATATAACAGTTAGTATCTAAATACCCCACTTGTATGTGCCTAAATAGCATTGTATTCCTCCTAAAACTGTTTTTTGCTGTCAAGCAAGATGGTGACAGGTCCATCATTTAAAATAGTTACTAACATTTCAGCTTGAAACTGGCCTTTCTCCACTTTTTTAACTTTATCTTTGCAAATTTCAATCACTGCTTCATAAAGCTTTTCTGCTTCATCAGGCCTGGCTGCTTGCACAAAGCTGGGTCTGCGACCTTTTCGCACATCTCCCAATAAGGTAAATTGTGATACTATTAGGAGCTCTCCATCGACATCTTGAAGGGATTTGTTCATTTTACCTTCTTCATCTTCGAAAATTCTAAGGCCTATAATTTTATCAGCCATGTAGCAAGCGTCATCCATTGTATCGCCATCTGCAACACCTAAAAACACAACCAGGCCCTTTTTAATTTTCCCGATGATATTGCCATTTACGGAAACTGAAGCTTCTTTTACTCTTTGTACTACTGCTCTCATGAAATCCTCCTCACAAATTCATAACCCGCTTTACATCATATATTCCTTTAATCCTCGAAATTTTTTGCATTACAGTTTCCAAATGTTGTTTGCTGCTAATCTCCACAATTAAATCAATAATAGCAATGCCATTTTTTGTGGCTCTTGCATTAACTGCATCAATATTTGTTTTGATTTCTCCTAATAGGTTAATTACTTCAGAGAGTAAGCCTGTTCTATCATAAGCCCAAACTTGAATTTCCACAGGATAAGAAGTTTCTTCAAACCTTTCCCACTTAACTTCCATTAACCTTTCTTTGTCAAAATGACCTTGTCTCACATTTTTGCAGTCTTGTCTGTGGATTGATATTCCTCTACCACGGGTTACATAACCGATGATTTTGTCACCAGGAACAGGATTGCAACATCTGGAAAACTTAACTAACAGATTGCCAATACCATCTATTTTTATTCCTCGCTCAACTTTCTTTTTAACTTTAGATTTGCTATCGACTTTTTCTACATTAAACTCAAGTTTGTCAGGTTCTGCATTTTTCCTATATTCATCCAATATCTTTTGAAAGGTTTGCTTGGCAGTAACTGCTCCATAACCAATAGCTGCAAACATATCATCAATGTTTGTAAAGCTCATGCGCTTTACTATGTTGTTCATAAAATCATTTTTTATTAGCTGATATATGTCATAGCCATTTCGGCGAGCTTCTCTTTCCAACATTTCCTTTCCCCGGGCAATATTTTCATCCCGTCGTTCTCTTTTAAACCATTGTCTTATTTTGTTTTTTGCCTGGGGAGATTTCACTATATTAAGCCAGTCGCGACTTGGACCATTGCTGTGGCCAGAAGTTATAATCTCAATGATATCGCCATTTTTCAACTTATAGTCCAGGGGAACCATTTTCCCGTTAACTTTTGCTCCTATGCAGCGATTTCCAATGTCAGTATGAATCCTATATGCAAAATCAATTGGACAAGATCCCTTAGGTAAATCTATAACATCCCCTTTAGGAGTAAATACATAAACTTCATCAGTAAACAGGTCTATCTTTAAAGTTTCCATAAAGTCCTTGGCATCTTTTAAATCCCGCTGCCACTCCAGAATTTCTCTAAGCCAAGAAAGTTTTTCTTCAAAATCGCTGTTGTTTTTGGCTCCCTCTTTGTATCTCCAATGAGCCGCAATTCCATATTCGGCAGTTTTGTGCATCTCGTAAGTTCGAATTTGAATCTCAAGGGGATCTCCTGTAGAATCTATTACTGTGGTATGAATGGATTGGTACATATTTGGCTTAGGCATTGCCACATAATCTTTAAATCTTCCGGGAATGGGCTTCCACAAAGTGTGAACAACTCCTAAGGCTCCGTAACAATCTTTTACCGTATTTACAATCACTCTTACTGCAGTTAAATCATATATCTGCTCAAAAGTTTTATTCTGTTCCTTCATTTTCTTGTATATACTGTAAAAGTGTTTAGGTCGCCCCTGGATTTCAGCAGATATGCCTGAAGATGTAAGTCGTTCTTTGAGAATGGATATCATTTTGTTTATGTGATTTTCTCTCTCTTGCCTCTTTTTTGCAACCTTTTCTACCAGTTCGTAATAACGTTCAGGCTCAAGATATCTGAAAGCTATATCTTCCAATTCCCATTTTATTTTTGAAATTCCCAATCTATGAGCAAGGGGAGCGAAAATGTCCAAAGTTTCCTTGGCTTTTTCCAGCTGCTTTTCTTTAGGCAAGGATGTTAATGTCCTCATGTTGTGCAATCTATCTGCCAGCTTTATTAAAATAATGCGAATGTCTTTGGCCATGGCAAAAAACATCTTCCGGAGGTTTTCTGCCTGTTGCTCTTCCTTGGTTTTAAACTCCAGTTTACCCAGTTTTGTGACACCATCAACTAAAAGAGCTATTTCCGGGCCGAAATTATCTTCTATATCTTCTATTGTATATTGGGTATCTTCAACCACATCATGTAGCAATCCTGCTGCAATAGTTTGAAGGTCTAATTCTAAATCAGCCAATATTTTTGCGACTTCTAAAGGGTGGAAGATAAATAATTCACCGGACACACGATGTTGGCCTCTATGTGCCTCTTTTGCAAATTCATAAGCTTTTCTTATTAAATTAAGATCAGCTGATGGGCTATATGATGATATTTGCTTCTCCAAAACTGAAAGATCCAAGCCTTCCACCCCTGACTAAATTTAATACTTTACAAGGGAAAACACTTCGTAATCTGATAGTTGCTCTCTACCTTTTAAGTCTTCTAATTCAATGAGGAAAACAACTGCGGAAACTTGCCCTCCAAGTTTTTCTACAAGTTCAATGGTAGAAAGTATGGTGCCTCCTGTGGCCAGTAAGTCGTCTGCTACAACTACTTTTTGACCAGGTTTTATAGCATCAACATGCATCTCAATTATATCTGAACCATATTCCAACTTGTATTCAGCTTGGAGGGTCTTACCTGGCAATTTTCCCTTTTTTCTGGTTGGCACAAATCCAACACCTAGTTCATAGGCAAGCGGTGCACCTATAATAAATCCTCTAGCTTCAGGTCCTGTAATTAAATCCACTTCTTTGTGTCGTATGAGCTCTGCCATGGATTTTATGGCCTCTCTAAAAGCCTGGCCATCTTTTATCAAGGTTGTAATATCCTTGAAGCTGATTCCTTTTTTTGGAAAATCCTCAATGACTCTAATTTTTTCTTTTAAATCCATTTATTTTCCTCCATCTTCTTTGAATAATTTTAATTGTAATGTCGAGAATTTATTATAAAAATCCACCACAGCTTTTGTGAGTGAATAAAGCAACGTATATGTTTGAGATGATTCCAGTTTAAAAGTGCCATTATGCTTTTTGTAGTCTGTTATATTTAGAAATTCGCCTTTTAGATTGAAACTGATTATATTTAGCTCTTGAAAAATATTAAATACATTTATCATGGCAATAAAATGCATATTTATTCCCCATTGTTCACGGAGAAAATCTAACAATTTATTAATGTCTAGGGCACCTAGGAATTTGCCCGAGGTGAGCTTGCCAACCGTTTGGTAAACAGCCTTTAATTGGTTAATACTAGGCAAAATCTGTCTACATACTAAATAATTATAGCGCAAATCCTCACGCTCAAAAAGTATATGAATTTTTGAAGTGCTAGGCACACCTGTCAGCTGTTTTTTTAACAGTTCAATACTAAAGGGCGTGTCAAAAAACACAATGTCATCAAAGCTTTCATCTCTCACCACTGCAAAGGGGTCAACCACAATAAGATTTGTGTCGGCATTATTTAAAATGGAACTTGAATCATAAAAAATTTCTACGTTACTAATAAGATTATCACAACCTTTAAGATATGTTAATAATTGCCAAGCTCTATATGGGGTATTTACTATTATGATAACTTTGCTTTGTGTTTCCAAAAGCCCTTTAATATATTTCATTTTTTCCTGAATGCTGTAGTTGGCTGATACTATAATATTGCTATTATTAATTTCCTTTTTATCTGTCAAAATATCAGTATATCTTTTATTCAAATTTGAAAAAAAGTGCTTGTAATAATTTTTCTCCATATCTTCAAGCAATTCATCCTGCAAAAAGGGCACTTTTAAGTCCTTGATATTTAACTGTAGCCCTTCAAAACCTTTCCAGCGATTCACTTCAAGGTTAAAGGCCACATCCATTATGGAAGCCGTTTCTAAATCTTCTTTATACAAGCCAAAATTAAAACCGATAGCATCGATATTGGCTTCATGACTTTTTAAATTTAATTTTAGATGTTTGTCTCCATTTCCTACTGTCCTTGAATCTAGTATGTACAAATTCCTGCACATGAAAACCGGCTTGGGATTGCCATAACCAAAGGGCTTCATCAGTTCTAGCTGCTGTGCCAATTGTAAAGTGATATCTCGCTGGTTTAATTCTAAATCTATATCTAGTTTTGGTCTTAAATCTATTTTTTCAAAAGCCTCTTTATTAAGCTCGTTTATTTTTTCTCGAAATACCCCTATGTTTTCTAAATTAATACTTAAACCCACAGCCTGCTCATGCCCGCCGTATTTTATCAGAAAAGAAGATAAATCACTTACGGCTTTAAAAAGATTAAACCCTGAAACGCTTCTCCCTGAACCTCGACCTTCGCCTTTTTGTTCTGCTATCATAATGCAAGGTCTACCATAGACTTCAGCCAATTTTGAAGCAACAGTTCCTATAACTCCTGGATGCCAGTTGGGACTCGAAATAACTATTATGCTATCTGTATCTAGATTTATCTTTTCCTTTATTATTTCCTTTGCTTC